>CAIVQI010000019.1 GCA_903908015.1 uncultured Bacteroidota bacterium | reverse complement strand
CTGTCCGCCCGAAGTCCAGCTTTGTCCTGGCCCTTGTCCGCCCGAAGTCCAGCCTTGTCCGGGGTATTGTCTACTCCCTGTCCAGCGGCGTCTGCGCCCGGTTCATCAATGACCATGAAAACCAATGGATCATTCGAAACAGGTAGCCGACGACCATCGGCCTCATTTGGAAAAGCGCTTTAAGATGATCAAATGGCCGCATGGAGGCAAGCCTGATAGATCGATTTATTCCAGCCATCGACGCGAGCCTACAGCAATCGGGGGCAGCCGACAAATGGAAGGGCTTCCTTGGGGTCTACAACAGAATCCCTAACGAATTTGGCAGGCCTTGAATTCCTAATTCATTATCATGAAAAAAATAATAATCCATCTTGTGTTCAGTTTTTTGATTTTATTGATGGGATTCGCCAAAGCACAGGAAACCAGCGACAACGTGACGATCGTTGGTGAAATGAAGAATGTGATGTGGAAAGGAGAACTCTTCGGGCGAATTCATCTGGATACCATTTCGAACAGGAAAAATTTATTTGGGCTGGGGCCGGTTGAATATCTGACAGGGGAGATTTTAATCATGGATGGTCGGTCGTACCGATCTACCGTGACGTCAGACAGCACCATGAAGGTGGAAGAGACGTATCATATTTCCGCGCCCTTTTTTGGCTACACACATGTATCGCAATGGGTAGAACATACGTTGCCCAAGAAAATTCGTTCGATTAAGGATCTTGAGGGATACCTGAATTCGGTAACCATCGACAAACCGCGGCCTTTTATGTTCAAATTATCGGGAGTGATTGACCAAGCCACCATTCATATCGTCAATTTGCCTTTAGGCACCACTGTGCGTTCACCGGATGAGGCACATCAAGGTCTAAAGAAATACCAACTCCAAAACGAGCAGGCCGATATTCTTGGTTTCTTTTCTACAGAACATAAGGCGGTATTTACCCACCACGATACATTTGTGCATATGCACTTAATGACGAAAGATCAATCAAAAATGGGCCATTTAGACGATGTTTTATTTAAAAGGGGGGCAATGAAACTGGAATTGCCATGGCACTAGGCTATTTTGGCTCCTTTTCGAGAAATGAGGAAACAGTGCATTCCGACATTGACATTTTGGTATCGTTCAAAAAACCGATTGGATGGGCGTTTTTTGACCTACAGGATTTTTTGGAAGAAGAATTAAGTTGAAGGTTGACTTGGTATCAGAAAATGCGCTCATTCCATGGCGAAAGATGTACGGGCTCAGGAATTTAATTGCGCATGAGTATTTTGGTGTTGATTACGAAATGATTTGGGAAAAAATAAAGTAAATTTACCACAAAACAAGGCTGATTTGCTCAGGGCCACAGCATTGGAGCGTATGGCGGGCGGATCGTACTAAAACATAAAAATATGCCTGCTAAAAAGAAGAGTTGGACGGACAAAATGAATCACCCGGCAATGCCCGAGGTTAAGCGCATTGATGTGGCCTATGCCGGTTCGCCCGCTGGTAGCCGGATGCTGATTCCCACGCCACGCCTGATTGAGGCTTACCTCAGGCAGATTCCGGCCGGACAAGCCATAGCCCCTGAGGTGATGCGACGTGATTTGGCGGCTGACCAAGCGGCCGATTTTAGTTGCCCCCTCACCTCCGGGATTTTCCTGCGCATTGCTGCTGAAGCGGCATTGGAGGAGATGGCCAGCGG
>CAIVQI010000018.1 GCA_903908015.1 uncultured Bacteroidota bacterium | reverse complement strand
GCCCGGACTCTTCACCACCATGGAGATTTGCCCCCATTTCTCTTTGCTGTGCCCTCCGGATTCCCAAGGAATATCCAGCTGATTGAGTTCCTCGGCGAATGAATCCCGTACCACTCCAGCGTCGCTCAGGCGTACCCGTAGGCCTTTGGCTACCGCCAAATGGGCTGCCCCCACGCCACTTTCGCCACCGCCTAATATGAGTATCTCTGGGGTCATGTTGTATGTCTTCTCAAGTGACAATGAGCTGATGGTTGTTTGAACTTATCTGAGCTTGAGCAGGGCTACTGCCACCAGCACCAGAAGAATGGCTACGATCCAAAAACGGGTCACAATTTTGGGCTCTGGAATGCCCCCCAATTCGAAGTGGTGGTGCAGTGGCGACATTCGGAAGATGCGCTTACCGTCCCCGTACTTTCTTTTTGTGTATTTGAAATACGTCACCTGAATAATCACGGATAGGCTCTCTACAAAGAAAATTCCACAAAGGATGGGCAGCAGAAGTTCCATTTTGATGATGATCGCGCTGGAGGCGATGGCACCTCCCAAGGCCAATGAACCGGTATCTCCCATAAAAACCTGAGCGGGATAGGTATTGTACCACAAAAAACCGATGCAAGCCCCCACCAAGGCGGCCAGAAATACCACCACCTCCCCACTCATGGGCACATATAAGACGTTGAGGTAAGCCGCCGTTTTGATGTTTCCACTCATGTAGGCGAGGATGCCAAGTCCGGTGCCTGTGATGGCCGATACCCCTGCCGCCAATCCATCGATCCCATCAGTGAGGTTGACAGAATTGGTGACTGCAGTCACGATGAGTACGATCACCGCAAAATAGACCAGCCATGATGAGATGGGCCCCCAGGCGAGCTGACTGTAATCGAACAGGTGCTTGGTGACGGGTAGATTGGTGCGAAGGGCTACGTCTTGTACGTCGGGGTGGAAATACAAGGCGGCGGCTACCAAGATGCCCAAGCCTACCTGTCCGAGCACCTTGGCGCCCGAACGCATACCTTGTTTGTCCTTCAGGAAAACCTTGATGTAGTCGTCGGCCAGGCCAATGAGACCCATCCAAAGGGTTGCCCCCATCATCACCAGAACATAGATGTTGTCGAGACGGGCCACAAGCAGGCAAGGCAGGAGAATGGCGATAAGAATGATGATCCCGCCCATGGTGGGGGTACCCTTTTTCGATTTATGGCTTTCGGGACCTACCTCCCTTATGGTCTCACCAATCTGTTTGCGCCGCAATACATGGATGATGTGCTTGCCGACAATGGTACCGATGAGCATGGCCAAAATGGCTGCCAAAGCGGCACGGAAGGTGATGAACCGGAATACGCCGCTACCAGGGAGGTCATAACTCGATTCGAGCCAGCCAAATAGTTCGTATAACATCAGACAGTGGGTTGAAGGTGAAGACGTAATTGGGCGCGGTCGTCGAAGGGGTGACGAACGCCAGCTATTTCCTGATAGGTCTCATGGCCTTTGCCGGCAACCAAAACGAGATCACCGGGCTGGGCCAGCATGCAGGCGGCACGAATGGCCTCAGCCCTGTCGCTGATGCGGAGGAGATTGATTCGCTCTTCTAGCCTTAGTCCGTCCATCATTTCATCCAAAATGGCTTCCGGGTCTTCAGACCGGGGATTGTCGCTCGTGAGGATGGCGCGGTCCGACAAACGCGCGGCCAATCCAGCCATCACAGGACGCTTACTGCGGTCACGGTCGCCCCCACATCCCACTACAGTAATGATTTTCTGTCCCGTCCGGCGAATGTCGCGCAGGGTCTCGAGCACATGTTCCAATGCATCGGGGGTATGTGCGTAGTCGACTATTCCCGTCATGCCGTTTGACGATCTCACATAATCGAAGCGGCCTCTCGGGGGACCCAGACGCGATAATTCGACCAGTATGGCGGTCGGCTCTTCACCCAAAATGCAGCCTGCCGCGTAGACAGCCAGCAAATTACTGGCATTGAAACTGCCGATGAGTGGACTGTAGAAATCATGCCCATCGAGCAGCAAATGCATCCCGTCGAAACTATTCTCGAGAACTCGGGCCCGGAAATGGGCTTCGTGGTGGAGCCCATATCGTTGCACTTCGGCGGCTGTGTTTTGCACCATCACCCCTGAGTGCCGGTCGTCGGCATTCACCAGCGCTACGGCATGCCGACTGAGGCGGTCGAAGAATGATTTTTTTGCCTTTATATAACGATCGAATGTCCCGTGGTAATCGAGGTGATCGTGGGTGATGTTTGTAAACATAGCCAAGGCAAAATCGAGCCCTTCGATCCGGTTTTGGACGGCCGCGTGGCTACTCACCTCCATGAATGCGTGGGTGCATCCATCCGAAACCATCTTCGACAGCATTTCCTGGATGTGGATGGCGTCGGGTGTGGTGTGGGTCGATTCGTATTCCTGATCCCCTATCCGGTTTCCTATGGTGGATAGCAAACCACAACGGTATCCAAGGGACTTAAATAGACCAAACAGGAGACTGACTGTCGTGGTTTTGCCATTGGTACCGGTGACACCCGTTAGCTTCAATTTCCTGGACGGATATCCATACCATGCAGCGGCCATGTGTCCGACGGCCTTACTGCTGTCTGGCACGCGTAGCCATGCCACACTTGATGGTAAGTCGACCGGCGGGTGGGTTTCCGCAACGATCACGGTAGCACCTGAGGCAAGTACGCCTTCGATGAAGGTATGCCCATCGATCCTGGTGCCTTTTATGGCCACATAGGCATCACCCGCTCCCACCAATCGTGAGTCGATGCACAAGCGCCCGCAGGGGATCTCGGGCGAACCCGTGAGGATCGCACCCTCTACATCTGCCATAATATGTCCGATGTTCCGACTCATTGTAGGTAGAGGGTTAGGTGCTTTCCTGATGCTTGTGGGGTGCCCGGTACCGGATTCTGCCGTATGACGCGTCCGCGACCGTATACTTCTGTAGGGTATCCCAAATAGCCTGCAACCTGCAAGGCGTCTGTCAGTCCCATTCCTGTGAGGTC
>CAIVQI010000017.1 GCA_903908015.1 uncultured Bacteroidota bacterium | reverse complement strand
GGTAACGCAAAATATCAAGGCGCTTGCTTCGGGCGATGCCAATGGTAGCGGTAACCCAAGCCTGAGCCTTCGTGAAGAATTCTCTTCTATGGAGGAATTTGGTGTGGTGCGCACAAACAACGGCTCGTTCAGTTTCAATCTGGTTTCGGGTGTTGAGAGCCGCCTTGGCGCTGCCACGATTGTGGTACGCCTACCAGAGGGTGTATCGGTTCGCAACGTGACCAGCCTCGTGGCTGAGGATGCGGTACAGTTTTCCCAGCAGGGCAACGACCTCTACATGAGCTGGTTTACACTGGCCAATTGCACGGTAGCTCCCGGCACACCATTATTCCGCGTTGATGCCCAGGGTGAGGTTGAGGGTGCATTGATGGTGGGTAGCCAGACGGAACTTGCCGATGACTGGGCCGAGCCTCTTGCTCAGCATGGCCTGCGTGCTCCCCGTTTCGTTAAGTCAAACTTCGACGGTGTTTCGGTCTATCCGAATCCTGCCCGTGACCGTGCGGTTGTGACTTCCGAGTCGCTCATCAGCCATGTGGATGTTCTGGACGTAATGGGTCGCGTGGTATTATCAACCGCTGCTTCTTCCACGAGCGTTGCTCTCGATTTGGGTTCGGTTCCAACCGGTAGCTACCTGATTCGCGTGACCACGGAGACAGGTGTTCAAACGGAGCGGATTGTTCGCCATTAATTTCTTATCCCTGCTTCAAAGACGCCCCCCAACGGGGGCGTCTTTTTTACTTATATGTTTTTATTCATGGATGACATAACAAATCGATAATGTTGGCTCTTTACATTTGACCATGAAGTTTTTATTTCTACGTATGTTCATTTCTGTTTTGTTTACCGCACTTTTGTCTTGTCAGTCGGCAACCCCTGGAAGTTCTACTGAATCCCCAGTTGACCCATCACCGATACAATCTGAGGCTGCAGCTCCGGCCAAGAAATCGGTCGAGCAAGGCTGGTTGCCCGAAGAGTATTGGGATGAGGCCACCCGAAATACCATCAAGAAGCAAATCATGCCGTACCTACATCGGCTTGCACCCGGTGCAACCCACGACAATAAATTTGACGAACAATATGCAGGGTTCTACCAATCAGCAGGTGAAACTTATCGCTGGCGCTATATCAAGCCAGATGAAAGGGGGGGGTGGTATTGGATGATTGACCGACCTGCAGCGAGTTTTGACCAAAGCCGTACGGCTATCGCAGGTCATTTGAAGTTTCGGGAAAAGGATTTTTTCATAGAAGACTATGATGAGGCCTTTTGGATGTTTAAGATGCCCGAGGATGAACTCCAGGTGAAGTCATTATACCTGTTTCATTTGTATACGCGTGGCGAGGCCTTGGAGCCATTTTACCGCATGAATCGGGGGACTGATTACATTGAGTTTCCGGATAATCAGGTGTATTACAACAAAAAAGCCCGCAAATGGGAGCCCATAGTCCATTGAAGACTCTTTTGTTGGTGTTTTTTAATCAACCTTACCGTGTTTTTGGTGGTAGCGCCACCAACGGTCGGGCATTTCACCGCGGGATGCAGTCTTGTAGTCGGCATACGAACACGGAATAAGCATACCCCTTTCTTTATTGCTTCCAGGTTGCGCGGGAGACGCAATTTCCATCCACCATCGACCCGTTTTGCGGCTTTTATAGAATACAATGGTATGATTACCCGAATCAAGGGTGGTGACATACCGGATGTGGTGCATTTGATTTTTGCGGGGCACATCGAATGACCGGTGGGCATGACCCTCCAAAAAATACCAAATGGCCTGAGCCAGGGTTTCCGCTCCCAGCAGCTGTTTGTCGCGCGCGGGGTCGTAGCTGTAAAACCCGATCGATTTAAGTTTCTCATTCAGACCGGCGTATCGGGTAAGTTGGCAAAGTTCATGGCTGAACAGGCCACTTGGGGTGGAGTCTGGTTGTCCAGGCATATCGCTTAAACGCAAGCAAGATGCATCCACATACATTAAATCCGCGATCCTTATGGCCGGTTCTGCTTCTTCAGGTGCAGCACGCAAATCGCCCAGCCGCATCGCATCAAAAAGCAAACGCCCGATCATGAGCACTTCATCTGGGTTATTCAGATAGGTTTGGTAGCCCAAATTGGTGTAATTGAATAGATGCGACGGTTTATGGGTGACAATGCGCATCAGGACATCCCGAGGATCAAGGGCGTAATCTTCGTCGGGTGGGGCTTCGCCCAAATGAAATCGCGCATCGATGCCGAGCAGTTCAATCGGATGAATGTTTTTTTCGAAGGCGCGGTACTGACCAAAAAGGAGGTCGCGGCTTCCACCCAAGACAACTGGGGTGATGCTCATCGATTGCAGCTCCTGGCATACATCAGCCAATGCCACATATGTATCTTCTGGTGTGTTACCCGGAAAAAGATTGCCCAGGTCCACCGCCTGAAGGTCGCCCGAAGTGCGAAAGAGCCGGTACAGACACCTTCTGAGGGCGTCTGGGGCCGAGTGTATGCCGGATTGTGGAAAGTGAGGGCTATCAGGAACCCCTAGAATCGCTAAGGTCTTGCCTTCTAAGACTGGGAAATCGGTTCGGTGAATGTCGAGTACCGAAGCCAGGTAGTTCGAGTGGGGTGCAAAATACTTGTCATCCAACCAGGCGACATCGACTGGAGAGAAGTAGGAATTAAAATCGAAAGACATGCCGGACCGGCGTTCTTTTTATCGTCGGGTGAGACTTAGGTTGAGGTTCACTGGCACGCTTTGACCCTGCAAAGAATAATTGGCGGTGGTGGTAACCTGTTGGAAATTCTCCTCGTTTTTCACCACGTTAAATGTCAGTGTACCCGCAGAATCTGTGAGGGTGATTTGGTTGGTGGTGTTGGTAAACGTGCCTGTTCCAAAGAATTTTACCGAGTCGACTGGAACGCCGGGAATGGATAAATTAGGCAAAAAACGAATATCATAAACTGCCGTTCGGGCTGGGGTATTGAAGGAAATGGTTCCAGCGTTGTTGGCCGTTCCATTTACAGGAATCGTGCCGATAATTGGCACCGTTACGTTCGCAGAATAAGTGAGTGTGCTCACTGTCCAATTGCCATTGAGTCGATCAGCATAGATTTCTTCAGGTGTCTTTTCAGGGTCTTTTTTGCAGGCAACGAAGCCCAGCAGCAACAGTAGGGCAAGGAGACGGGTGGTTTTCATACGGTTTTGTTTAGAGAATTATGTTAAAGGTTTTGGGTATGGATCATACTTTATAAATGGCTTATTTTAGACTAACACCAAAGCAAAATTCACATGGCTAAAGTAAAGAAGAAATATGATGAAACCACCAAAAAAATGTGGGGGTTTATAAGTCGCTTTCTATGGCCTGTAAGATCTTGCGAGCAAGTTCGGCGGGCGAACTGTTTGCCTCTACGCGGATGTGGGCTTTAGCATAAATGGGTCGCCGTTCATCATATAGACTTTGTATTCGATTGAGGGCCTCTTGGGCCGTGGG
>CAIVQI010000016.1 GCA_903908015.1 uncultured Bacteroidota bacterium | reverse complement strand
GGTCAAAGTTTGCGGTGAGACCGGGATTCGAACCCGGGGTACGGTTACCCGTACGACAGTTTAGCAAACTGTTGGTTTCAGCCACTCACCCATCTCACCGGGCTTTTGATATTAAAGAACGCGGGTGCAAAGATAACCGCATTTGTGACATAATGGTGAGGTCCGGAGAAAATATAAAGAAAAAGAACGATGGTGGCGATCCCGACTGGGGTCGAACCAGTAACCTACTGCTTAGAAGGCAGTTGCTCTATCCATTGAGCTACGGGACCCGAAAGGGCGCAAAAATACGGAATTTAAATGGGTAATGACTAAGCATTTTAGATGTGACCTGATGCAACATCAGCATATAAAGCTTCGTACTCCGCCTTATATTTTTCCATGATCACCTTACGCTTGAGTTTCATGGTGGCTGTGAGTTCGCCAGAGTCGATGCCCCATGAAACGGGGAGCAACGTGAATCGTTTTACTTGTTCCCACTGACCAAAACCAGTATTAAAGCGATCGACTTCTTTTTGGAACAGCTGAACCACTTTGGGGTGACGGACAAGATCTGTGTAAGAGCCAACCGGTATTCCCTCTTGTTTGCACCAATGCGCCAGTGCATCCCAGGCGGGAGTAATCAGTGCAGAAGGGAAGTTACGGCTTTCGCCTGCAACCATCAGTTGTTCGATGTAAACAGATTCCTTAAAACGATTTTCCATGACCTGGGGGGCGATGTACTTGCCGCCAGAGGTCTTGAAAATTTCCTTTTTTCGGTCTGTGATTTTTAGGTTCCCTTTTTCGGTGAAGCGACCGATATCGCCGGTATGGAACCAGCCATCGGCATCTATGACTTCGGCCGTTAAATCCGGGCTTTTATAATAGCCCATCATGATGTTGCTGCCACGACAACAGATCTCTCCGTCTTCCGCGATTTTGACCTCTAGAGTGTCCAATACAGGGCCCACAGAGCCAAACTCGACTTGCATGGTAGCCAGAAAATTAACTGCAATAACGGGTGATGTTTCGGTGAGGCCATAGCCCTCCAGCACAGGAATTTGGGCTGACCAAAATACCCGAGCCAAACGGGGTTGAAGGGCAGCGGCTCCACTGACTATGGCTTTCACTCGTCCACCTAAGGCTTCCCTCCATTTACTGAAAATAATTTTGTTCGCGATTTTGAGTTGCCATTCATACCAAGGACCATTGGCACCATTTAATTCATAGCGAAGGCCAAGGTTCAGGGCCCAGAAAAATAGTTTTTTCTTGATGCCGGTTTGCTCATGTCCCTTAGCCACTATTTTGTCGAATACCTTTTCCAGTAGTCGGGGCACCGACGAGAAAAAGTCTGGCTGTACCTCTTTGAGGTTATCACCAATGGTTTCCATGCTCTCCGCATAATAAATGGAGATCGATCGATACATCATCATATAGGTGAGCATCCGCTCGAAAATATGGCACAATGGCAGGAAACTCAAGCATTTATCGCCGGCCTCACATGGAACCCGGGGCGACGAGGCCAGCAGGTTGCTCACCACGTTGTTGTGGGAAAGCATAACCCCTTTGGGGAAGCCCGTTGTTCCGGAAGTGTAAATGAGTGTGAATAAATCCTCAGCCTTGATTTGGGCCTTAATTTCCTCGATCCGCGAAAGGGGGACGCCGTCAGCCCGATCGGTGATTTGACTCCAATGCGGCGCCCCATCAACTTCATCATAGGTAAAAACGCCCAATATGTCCGGTATCTCTCCGGCTATTTTATGAATGCGCTCAAATAGCTCTCGATTTGACACAAATACCATACGTACCTCAGCGTGCTTCAAAATGTAACGATAATCATCGTCTGTGATCGTGGGATAGAGGGGCACATGCACCATGCCCGCCTGCAGCATACCCATGTCCAAGATGTTCCACTCGGGTCGGTTGTTGGATACATTGGCAATTTTATCACCAGGATTCAGTCCAGATGCGATCAAACCGCGACTCACCAGCGAGGCCTGTTCAATAAAATCATTTGTACTGTAATGAACCCACCGACCATTTTTCTTACAAGCCAGCGCCGTTTGAAGGGCATAGGTTGATTTTTGATGCTCGAGAATATCGAAAATACGCGTTATGTTCATTGAGTTGTTTATGGATTTGGTCAAAACTAAGCGTTGGACGGGATAAAAAAAAACCGGAGCCTGTAGGACCCCGGTTTCTTTCAAAAAAAATCGATCAGTTGCGGCGTACTAAGCGGCGAACCGAAAGCAGTTGGCCAGAGCGCACTTCAGCCGTGTAAACGCCTTCGTTGAGCAGGCTGGTGGGTAAGCTGAATTCAAATGCACCTTGTGCCGTACCCAACTCATCAACAGAGACCACTTGGCCTAAGGTATTGCGCAGGGTGACCAAAATGTTGCCATTATTGGGATTGAAGCCCCGAATTATAGCCAAATCGCGTACAGGGTTGGGGAACAAGGTGACCGCTAAATCATCTCTTTCAATTTCTTCAACTGCGACAGCAGATACTGGAACGTTAATTTCATCAATATACAGGTTATTGCCATAGTCGCTGATGCCTCGGAAACGGATCAAAACGTTAGACTGTCCGGCCACCGGATCAAGGCTTACCGACTCTTGGCGCCAATCGGCAGCACTCGTCGGAACGAAGCCAGCAGTGCCTACTGGTGCTACTGTGGCCAGTGACGGCCCACTATTGGTATAAAGTGGGCTCCAATTCAACCCACAATCCGTCGATACTTCAATATCCAAACGATCGGCGCTGCTGGCGTTGTATTGGGCATGGGAGAGGTAAAACTTAAGCGCATTGCCAGCCCCTACAGCCGATAAATTCAGTCGGGGAATATACAGGTCGTTGATTTCTCCCGGAGCAATATCCCAGAAATTAATCCGGGCACTGCGCTGTGATCCATTGGCTCCTTGAACCGCTTGGGTCCAGCCATTAGTTCCTGAAGATTGGTTGCGCACGGCGAAATTTGCAGGTGGAAAAGCACCAGTGAAAGTATTGGTGGCTTGAGTAACCGCGTTTGCGCTGAAATACAGACTTCCAGTAACAGTAGCACGCACCGCGCTGGGGTGGATCACCCCATTCATGCTGTCGATCCGGAAGGTATAGTTGGATGTACCCGATGCCAATGTGGTTGGGTTAAGGCTGATGTTAGTGCTCGCGCCCGGTGCCAGGTTGCCTGTCCATTGAATGAGCTGTGAATTGGTGCCGATGATTTGGCGAATGGCCATGGTGGTGAGGGGGGTGGTTCCCAGGTTTTCAACAGTCAATACTGGATTGAAAGCTGAGCTACAGCGGTAGAACGAATTGTCGTTGAAAATGGCTTGTGAGTAGAGGGGCACAGGTAGTGGCTCGCTAATTTCTGTTTGGGCGACTTCCTTGGTGGTATTGTTTTGTACAAATCCGACCACTGCCACTTCCGCGAGGTCGCGGATGTAGGTAGGAACCGCGGCTGCGATGCTCACAGTTTCGGTTTGTCCGGCTGTCCAGGTACCAGGCAGGGCGCTGCCACTTGCACTGGGATACATTTTGCGAACCACATTGTAGAAATCGGTTTCGCCATTGGTGCCGGGCGGTGTAGGGTAACTCATGTGTTTCTCGATCAGCGCCAAGTGTCCGACCCAGGTACCCGAAGCAACGGCTTGTGTGGCGGTAACGGTCATGGTCATGAAGACAGAATCACGGTTGCTGTTGAAGCTGTGTGACAAATTGATGGAGAATGGTGATGGCGTTGAAACGCGCTGGTCAATGATGGCTTGGGTTAAGTTTTGACCGTGGCCTGTTCCGATGATTGTTCCATCGTGACGGGCGTTGGGCGCCGAGGTCACACCATAATAAGTTCTGCGGGCCGTTGGGTCGGTCGAATTCTGGAAGTATATAGGACCAGCAGATGGGATATTGACCTGATACTTGATCATGATGATTTTCTCTGTGTTGGGCACCGCCAGGTTGTGCAAATACACGTTTGTGGGGGCACAAGGCGGACAATTTTCACCCGAAAAGACTTCATAAAGTTGGAGGCGCGTGGTTTGGGCCTGCAGGCCTGTGCTAAGCAGCAGGCCGGAAATGAGAATAAGTAAGGACTGTTTCATAAATGATGGATAGGTTGTGAAATTTGCCACGATGATACTTATAAATAATGAAACATACAACCGCAGTCAAAGACTGACATTTTGTCGCATTTTGAGTATCTTTGCGCCTTATGGCAAATCCTTTTTCAGGCAATGTTTTTGCAAAGCCTCAGGCAGCACCGCATGACGAATCGCGTCAGGGAGAGGCATTCAAGATAAATTCAGCGGTTGATGGCATAGCCATGGATTCCCAGGCCAAAAAGATGTACTTGGAGAGCTATGGCTGTCAAATGAACTTCAGTGACAGTGAAATTGTGGCCTCGATTATGGCAGACGAGGGTTACCTGCCCACCACTGAGATGGAGGAAGCTGATGTAGTATTGATCAATACTTGCTCCATCCGCGACAACGCCGAGCAGAAGGTTCGGGGTAGGCTCAAGGAGTTTAGGGCAGTGAAGCGCAAGAACAAGGACCTCACCATCGGGGTATTGGGGTGTATGGCCGAGCGCCTTAAGGCCAAGTTATTGGAAGAGGAGCAATTGGTGGACCTGGTTGTGGGTCCGGATGCCTACAAAGACCTCCCCAATCTGCTCAAACAAATTGAAAGCGGTCAGCCCGCAGTCAATGTTTTGCTGTCGCGCGAGGAGACCTACGCCGACATCACGCCCGTTCGCTTGGGTGGAGGAGGGGTCTTGGCATTCGTCACCATCATGCGGGGGTGCGACAACATGTGTTCTTTTTGCGTGGTTCCCTTCACCAGAGGTCGCGAGCGTAGCCGCGATCCACAAACGATACTCGATGAATGCCGCGATTTATTCGCACGGGGCTATCGAGAGGTTACCCTACTGGGCCAGAACGTCGACTCCTACTGTTGGTCGCCCGATTCTGGTCCCGAGCTTCGATTTGCTGAGTTGTTGGTACGTGTGGCGGCCATCGACCCCTTGCTCAGGGTGCGCTTTTCCACGAGTCATCCTAAGGACATCACCGATCAAGTCTTGCATGCCATGGCTGCTCACCCGAACATCGCCAAATGCATCCATCTGCCTGTTCAATCAGGTAACTCGGAGGTCCTTCGCCGCATGAACCGAACTTATGACCGGGAATGGTACATCGATCGTTTGAATGCGATCCGAAAAATCGTTCCCACGTGTTCCATCACCAGTGATGTGATTGCGGGTTTTTGCGGGGAAACCGAGGAACAGCATGCTGATACACTGAGTATGATGCGACTGGCCCGCTACAGCATGAGTTTTATGTTTGCCTATTCGGAGCGTCCGGGCACTTTGGCCGCCCGAAAATATCCTGATGATATCCCCGCTGAGGTAAAAAACAGGCGGTTACAAGAAATTATCGCTTTGCAATCGGAGTTGTCGCTGTCCGACAATAGGGACGATGTGGGCCAGGTGTTTGAGGTGCTGGTAGAGGGTCCATCTCGGAAGTCGAAGGAACAAATGTGTGGCCGAAACAGCCAAAACAAAATGTGTGTGTTTGACGGTTTGGGCGCAGCGCCGGGCGATTATGTACTGGTACGCATCGATTCCTGCACACAAGCTACCCTCATTGGTACCCGAATTCAGTAAGCAGACAGTCGAATATGGAATTGTCGTCAGTGAAACAGAGATTTGGGATCATCGGCAATGCCCCGGCGCTCAATCATGCGTTGAGCACGGCTGTACAGGTGGCCCCTACGGATATTACGGTACTCATATCTGGTGAAAGCGGTGTAGGAAAAGAGGTTTTTTCCAAAATTCTGCATCAGTTGAGCCGCAGAAAACATGGAAAGTTTATTGCGGTGAATTGCGGTGCCATCCCTGAGGGGACCATCGATTCAGAACTTTTTGGACATGAAAAGGGCTCGTTTACTGGCGCTTTTGAAGCCCGTCAGGGTTATTTCGAGACCGTTAATGGAGGAACCATTTTCCTTGATGAATTGGCAGAAATGCCACTGGGTACCCAGGCACGCTTACTTCGGGTATTGGAGTCGGGTGAATTTATCAAGGTGGGGTCGAGCAAAGTCCAGAAAACCGATGTTCGGGTCATTACCGCAACCAATGTCGATTTATTGGATCAAATTAAAAAGAGAAGGTTTCGTGAAGACCTTTATTACCGTTTGAGTACTGTTGCCATCCAAATACCTGCATTGCGCGAACGACCTGGCGATATACCTTTACTATTTAGGCGGTTTGCTGTCGATTTTGCAGAGCGCTACAGCAGTCAACCTGTCCAACTCGACGCGGATGCCCAGGAAATTTTGGCGGGATATCGTTGGCCTGGCAACATCCGCCAATTGAAAAACGTGGCTGAACAAATGTCGGTTTTGGCCCCTTATAGGTTGGTACAAGGCAATGAGGTTCGCCGATATATGCCACTAGAGTCAGTGCAGCGCACGCTGCCTGTCGCCCTGGGTTTGCCCATAGGGTCTGAAGACATGAGTGAAAGAGACATCCTTTATAAAGTATTGTTCGACATGAAGAAGGATATTGTTGAGCTCAAGCAAGTGGTGGCCCGGCTCATGCAATCGGCAGCTGAATCAGGCCTAGAGATGCCCAACCAAGCAGATATTGATCATCCAACCGATTGGACACGTCCTGAACCTCCGACCCGAAAGGTCGATGGGGAGCTGTACCAAGGACCGGCTGAGATCGTGGCGCGCCCCATGCCGCGAAGTGTCGTTTTTGAAGATCAACCGGCGGTGGAGGACATTGAAGAGAATTTCTCATTAGAGGAGGTCGAACGCCGGATGATCGACAAAGCCCTACGCAAGCATTCGGGTAAACGCAAATACGCTGCTCAGGAGTTGGGAATTTCGGAACGGACCTTATACCGTAAAATCAAAGAGTATGGAATGGAAGAGGGTTAATCGTTGGCAATGGACCCAGGCACCTGGTCAGTTTTTCCGGTATCTGATGTGTTTGTTGTTCGTGACATTGGTTCTCTTCGGCTTCTGTTCCTGTGGAGTTTATCGGTTCAGCGGGGCTTCCATACCGCCAGAGGCGGTGAGTTTGTCGATCGCCCAATTCGATAACCGGGCAGCGGTGGTCGTGCCCCAGTTATCCCAGGTGTTGTCGGATCGCATGCGCGACAAATTTCTGGCTGAAAGTCGACTTCGATTGCAAAGTTCGGATGCTGATTTATCGTTTGAGGGCAGCATCGTCGACTATTCCGTGGCCCCGGCTGCGGTGGCTGCAGGCGAGACAACCTCATTGAGTCGTTTAAGTATTGCCGTTCAGGTGCGCTATACCAGTCGATTTCGTGCATCTGATGCTTGGGAGCAGAGGTTTGTTCGGTATGCCGACTTCGATGCCAGCCTGGATCTCAGGCAGGTGGAGGACCAGCTGAATCAGGAGATCGTACGGCAGCTCGTTGATGATATCTTTAACCGTGCATTTGTAAACTGGTAATGAACCTCGATCGGCTTGCTCAATATTACCGTGATCCATCTGAGATGGCCAATCATTCGTTGTCTGAGTTGGAGGAGCTCGTGCAGGAGTATCCGTTCTTTACTGCCGGTCAACTTCTGTTGCTTAAGCAATACAGAATTCAAAACAGCAGTCGCTATAAAAAGCAACACCGTAAGATGTTGGCGCTGGCCCCTGATCCAGTGCGTGCTTTCCTGTTTACAGAGGGCGATGCTTGGGGTCTTGCAGAGGAGTATCGGGTTGCTGAACCCCAGTCAATTGAAGCGCGAGACGATGGAATAGATGAGAAAGCGCATGAGTTTTCAATACCGGCGAAGGAAGCAGTGCCTACTGATGAATTTATTGATCAAGCCCACGATATATTCGATTGGTTTCGTTTTTATGCCCACCCAACCGCACCACAATCCCAAGGACCACAGGCTGCTTCACCAACGAGCCATGGGGATTCGCCGCCAGGTACTCATCCCCATTTGACTGAAAATGATCAAGATTATGAACGTGAACTGCAATGGGCGGCATCTTCGGATATATTGAATGCGCCGGCAGTACCCATTATCACTCAGGGGATAGATTCCCTGAGGGTAAAGGTAGGTGATGAGCAGTCGGATCCGTTGACTGCTGATGCCATGCATGCCATTAGAATGTTGGCACAGGCCAGTATCGACGATGAACAATTGCCAGCGAGTGCAACCCTGGCGGAGGTTTTTGCCAGGCAACAAGAGTGGGACCATGCCATCGCCATCTACGAGCAACTCATTTTGATGAATCCAGAAAAATTACCGATATTTGCAGCCCGAATAGCTGAATTCAAAAAAGCGAAGAGTTAAACCATCCGACTGAAATTTGTTTTATGTATACCTTATTCACCATATTGATTATTTTAATCTGTGTGCTCCTCATTTTAATTGTGTTGATTCAAAAGCCGAAAGGTGGTGGAATCAGTGCCAATTTTGCTGGGAGCAGTCAACTGATGGGCGTGAAGAAAACGACCGATGTTGTGGAGAAGTCAACCTGGATGTTAAGTCTGGCTTTGTTGGTATTTACCCTCATGATTAATCTATGGATCGATCGGGGTGGTGAGTCGCAGGATGCTACCCAATTGCGTGACAAAGCTGAGTCGGTTTCGGTAGATGTGCCTGCACCCGGGGCTCCCGCGCCTGCATCAGCAGGTGCTCAGGCTCCGACAGCAACAGGTGGTTCAACTCCGGATGCCCAGGGTCAGGGTTCAACGCCAGCGTCCCCTGCGCCATAATTTGTGTGCTACTTCGCAACCCATGGTTGGTGAAGACAATTTTGTAATTTCTGAATGTATTGGCCTCCATCTGGGGGCCTTTTTTGTTGATCAACTCTTGGCTATTGTCAAAAATACATTAATTATGTAGTGTTACATGTCGGTGGCTTCTGAGGCGTTCTGAGCTATTGCGCTTTAGAATAGATCTTTTGGGCGTCGTAACTGACAAAATATCAACGGGAAACAACAGTTTGTCAGACAGAATTGACAGTTTGTCAGATTGCAGATCGATTTTTAAGCAATTTTTCTGTTACATGAACTGAATTTTCATTTTGGCACAATTGCTGTCTCATGGCGATCATCAAACTTAAAAACCTTAAAAACCAAAAATTATGTCAGTAAAAATCAAGCCCATTGCAGATCGTGTGCTCGTTCAGGCCACTGCTGCAGAAGAAAAAACCGCTGGGGGTATCATCATTCCCGACACCGCCAAGGAAAAGCCACAAAAAGGTACAGTAATCGCTGTTGGGAATGGCAAGAAGGATGAACCAATGACGGTTAAGGCTGGACAAACCGTTCTGTATGGTAAGTATTCCGGTACTGAAATTAACATCGAGGGCATCGACTACCTCATCATGAGGGAATCGGACATTTTGGCGATTATTGACTAATTAACATCTTTAAAACACTTAAAAAATAATATTATGGCAACCAAAAACATTCATTTTGATACCGAAGCGCGCGATGCGCTCAAGCGTGGTGTAGATGCATTGGCCGACGCAGTGAAAGTGACCCTTGGACCAAAGGGGAGAAATGTGGTCATCGATAAAAAATTTGGGGCTCCAACCGTGACTAAGGACGGTGTGACTGTGGCCCGTGAAATAGAATTGAAAGACCCTGTTGAAAATATGGGGGCTCAGTTGGTGAAAGAAGTGGCGTCTAAAACAGCTGATCAAGCTGGTGATGGAACCACAACGGCCACCGTTCTGGCGCAGGCGATTGTTAAATCAGGTTTGAAGAATGTTGCAGCTGGTGCTAACCCTATGGACCTGAAGCGTGGGATTGACAAAGCAGTTGCCGCTTCGGTGAAATCACTTCGTTCACTCAGCATGGAAGTGGGTGACGATTTTGGCAAAATCGAGCAGATTGCCAGCATTTCTGCCAACAATGATGCTGTCATTGGTAAGCTTATCGCTGACGCCATGCGCAGGGTAACCAAGGAAGGGGTCATCACCGTTGAAGAAGCCAAATCAACTGAGACCTACGTCGATGTGGTGGAAGGCATGCAGTTCGACCGCGGATATGTGTCGCCTTATTTCGTGACCAATGCCGATAAAATGGAGGCCGAGTTGGAGAATCCTTACATTCTCATTTATGATAAGAAGGTTTCGGCCATGAAGGAACTCCTTCCTGTTTTGGAGAAGGTGGTACAAACCGGTCGTCCTCTGCTGATCATCGCTGAAGATATCGATGGAGAGGCATTGGCTACTTTGGTGGTGAATAAAATTCGTGGCTCACTAAAAATTGCTGCTGTGAAGGCCCCGGGTTTTGGGGATCGCCGCAAGGCCATGCTTGAGGATATCGCCGTACTGACAGGTGGAACGGTTATCAGTGAGGAGCGTGGCTATAAGCTGGAGAACGCCGATCTCACCTACTTGGGTCGTGCTGAGAAAGTGAGCATCGATAAGGACAACACAACCATTGTTAATGGTGCAGGCAATTCAGATGATATCAAGGCCCGTGTGAACCAGATTAAAGCGCAAATCGAAACCACTACGAGCGATTATGATCGCGAGAAATTGCAGGAACGCTTGGCGAAATTGGCTGGTGGTGTGGCTGTATTGTATGTAGGTGCGGCCACTGAAGTTGAAATGAAGGAAAAGAAAGACCGAATTGATGATGCCCTTCATGCCACGAGGGCTGCGGTTGAAGAAGGTGTTGTGCCGGGGGGTGGTGTAGCTTTCATTCGCGCCATCAAAGCAATGGATCGGGTGAGCGTTGAAAATGAGGACGAGCGCACTGGTGTCAACATTGTGAAGCGTGCTTTGGAAGAGCCTCTTCGTCAGATCGCTGAAAATGGTGGCGTCGATGGGTCGATTATCGTTCAGAAGGTGAAAGAAGGTGCTGGTAATTATGGGTATAATGCACGCCTCAACAAATTCCAAAATCTTTTGGTTGCGGGCATCATTGATCCGACCAAAGTGTCGCGTGTAGCCCTTGAGAATGCGGCCAGCATTGCAGGTATGTTGCTCACCACCGCTTGTGTGGTTTCTGAAGATCCTGAGAAGGATGCAGCACCCGCAATGCCAGGCGGCGGCATGGGCGGAATGATGTAAGAATCATCTGGTTTAACACCATCCATGTAGAAAACCCCAGGTATTTGCTTGGGGTTTTCTGTTGTTTCTAGACTGTTTCAGTCGTATTTTTGTGCTCTGTGATTGATTTTTCCTATGAATAAACTATCTGTACTGTTGCGATCCTCATTGGGTCGCAAACTCATGATGTCGCTCACTGGCTTGTTTCTGATTTTATTCCTGGTGGTTCATCTTGCTGGTAATCTTCAGCTTTTGGCGGGGGATGGGGGGGAGGCATTTAATCGCTACAGCCATTTCATGTCTCATAGCTTGCTCATTCAAACGGTGTCCAAGCTGAATTTCACTTTTATCATCCTTCATGTGCTCTACAGCATTTGGCTCAGTCGAACCAACGCTGCTGCTCGTCCAATCGCTTATGCAGGTAAAGCCGCTCAGGCCCAATCGTCATGGAACTCAAGGAATATGGGCATATTGGGCACTCTGGTGCTGGTTTTTTTAATCGTTCATCTTAAAGGATTTTGGTATCAATTAAAGTTTGAAAGTCCAGCTTACACCACCCTTCCCCTTCCCGGTGGCGGCAGTGAGGTTGTGGTCAATGCTTATGAAGTGGTACGATTGGCTTATTCTGAGGCCTGGTATGTTGGAATTTACTTGGCAGGATTATTGGCGGTCGGCGTTCACTTGCATCACGGCTTCAGAAGCGCTTTCCAGACTCTGGGATTGGGCTATTCGAGCTACAGCCAAATCATAAGAAATATTGGTGTCGCATTTGCCTGGATTGTACCGGCTTTGTTCGCCCTAATTCCTGTGATGATGTATTTCGGTTTGAGTTTTTAATGGTTGATTCATGATACTAAACGCTAAAATACCCGACGGCGCTTTGCCGGAAAAATGGACCCGCTACCGTTCGACAGTTCGATTGGTTAGTCCGGCCAACAAAAGAAAGCTAGAGGTCATTGTTGTCGGAACTGGCCTGGCGGGTGCTTCTGCGGCTGCTTCTTTGGCTGAATTGGGATATAAGGTGAAGGCATTTTGCTTTCAGGACAGTCCCAGACGGGCCCATTCCATCGCTGCACAGGGAGGCATAAACGCAGCCAAGAACTATCAAAATGATGGCGATAGTGTGTATCGCTTGTTTTATGATACGATCAAGGGGGGCGATTATCGGGCAAGAGAGGCCAATGTCTACCGTTTAGCAGAAGTTTCGGCAAGCATCATTGATCAGTGTGTGGCACAAGGGGTTCCTTTTGCCCGTGATTATGGTGGGCTGCTCGATAACCGTTCATTTGGTGGTACGCAAGTGTCGCGAACCTTTTACGCGAGGGGTCAGACCGGACAACAGTTGTTATTGGGGGCCTACTCCGCCCTCAATCGTCAGGTTGCCAGAAAGCAAGTTCAGATGTTTGCACGGCACGAGATGGTGGATGTGGTCGTGATCGACGGCAAGGCTCGGGGCATTATAGCGCGGGATTTGGTGACCGGCAAATTAGAACGACATGGTGCACATGCTGTTGTATTAGCGAGTGGGGGCTATGGCAATGTGTTTTATTTGTCGACCAACGCCATGGGCTCAAATGTAACAGCAGCCTGGAAGGCTCATAAGAAGGGAGCGTTTTTTGGCAATCCGTGCTTTACCCAGATTCACCCCACTTGTTTGCCTCAATCAGGTGAATATCAGTCCAAGCTCACCC
>CAIVQI010000015.1 GCA_903908015.1 uncultured Bacteroidota bacterium | reverse complement strand
TGCCACCACGGAATGCCCATTGTGCGGTTTGATGCAATCCCGGCAGTACTTCACCCAATGTAATCTGGCCGCCATCCGATACAAGTATGTCTGAACCTGAACAAGAACCATCAACAGCACATACCAAACGAGAATTGGGGTCGGGGTACTGACCGGTCAGTGAGTCTGCACTAGAATGTGAAAACCACAGTGGTTGCCAACGGTTAATTCCCAAATGACCCGTGCCCGTAACATGCGTGGGCCAGGTTCTCAGATCACGATTCATGGTGTGTGTTAACCTGTTGTGGCGCTGATGTATGCCATAATTGACGCTAGAATCCAATACTCTTGGAAGTCCACTCGCCACATGTCCATATTGATGACACAGCTGATTGACCTTTATTTGCCGCATCAAGAATGGGTGCAGAAAGGCGTGATGGCTATTTCGGTTGTCGGTGTCTGGCGAGCCCATCAAACTGATGTACCCTTCAAACCCTGTAGACGGTTCAATGGGCGGCGATAGGTTCAGTCCAACTGGTTGAAATGGGTTTCCCTGGATATCGAGTGAACTATAGGTGCTCACAAATCCATGCTGCATCATTTGTTCTCTTCGACTAAAAAACCCACTTTTGTTTAGATCCACGGCATAGGTATAATCGCCTGCTGTATAATCTAATCCATCCATGGGACGGATGGCATAACGTGCCACTGTAGCACCCTGATTCATTTGGATATTATGGTTGATGAGTTGTTGCAATACCCTTGTTTGCATGTGACTATATGATATTGATCGGAATAGGGCTACACTCATGATTAATGGTGCTTGTGCAGGTTGCTGAGTGGCCAGAATCTGGGCGGATTTCATCATTTTAAACAGACGTAGAACAGAACCCGCGTAAACCAAATGGGCTACAGCCACATCCTGCAGGTTGTTGATTAGATTGTCGCCCCCCGAATAGAGTAGGCTCCCGGATGCTACTACAGGCGCGTGGGGCGCAACGAATCCTTCCAGCCGCATGAGATGCATGCCATTCGCCCCAGCAGAACGATAGCCCTGGTTGCTGGTGGGAACAGGAACAGAATTGGGCACCCATATCTCTCGACTGATGTAGATCAAACGATCGCCTGGATTCAGCCATGGTGCAGATTGGGCGGTGTCGGTCTGTTGCAATGAACCACTCACGCTGCCATTGGTCACGGCCATATTTCGCGATTGCCGGGGCATACCCAATTGATCAAGGTAGTTCAGCCATTGTAGGTGGGCCACATGGGCAGTGGTGTCATGGTGGTACACCAGCATTTGTCTGGCCGCTGGCGACTGTAGGACGTGATTCAATAGATCCGCTATCAAATCTGTACTACCAGAAATGTTGAACCGATTGGCCAAATCGATCAGTGTATACTGACTGCCCAAAGGGATGTTGGCGCCCCGGTGCGGGGTCGCAAAAGTGGTGAATAGGGTAACGCCATGACAACATCCATAATTTTCCATTTCCCGCAATGCAGTACGGGCGATGAGCCCCCCCATACTTATGCCCAAACACTCGATGGAGGCCAAGTCATTCGCCATGGTCATTCGGGATTTGATTTGCTCCAGTATAGAAACCAATGCCCGGGCGTTACTTCGTATGTCGGCCCTATTTGTCTGAAAATCGACAAAGATTAAATCGTAACCATCGCGTCTGATCGAATCCAGGTAGTCGACCAACGGAATTAAATAGCGTTGGTTGTCCTGCCCAACCCCCGAACTAAATGCCGTCCAGTTGAGTTGGCCGAAGCCAGATGCCAGATCGCCCGGTACTTCTGACGGCTTGCCGCGTACAACAGCATCCGCTTCGAAACCCTCAACAACCACATATGGCCGGCGCAGTTGCTGTGCGTGGCCTATACCATATTTAATGTAGGCGGTGGCTTTTCCATCGGTAAAAGACGCTAAAGCCCCGCAAATTGGGTTTCCGCTTTGAAGGATTTCATCGGGGTTTCCCAATTTTAGGGTAACCACCTGGATTTGTGCCATGGATGGTTGAAGCAGTAGATTTTGTCCGTCTCTACCTTTAAGTCGTCCGCGAATATTTTTTAAACCGTCTGAAGAATAGCTGACCAATAGGCTCTGTCCAGAATCCACCGGCCTGTAGCCCTGGCCGTCGCCAAAGTCGACCTCCAGGCGCACACCCTGCCAAACCCCCTGCCACAATTCGGGGGGTAGGTGTACTCGCAGCGGTTGTCCGGGTAAACGATACGCGACTTGTTCCGTGGCAACGAGCATGAATAGAGCTCTAGAAACTGACCAAAGTGCACGTGTTTGGTCATCATTAAACCGCCAGGCTGTGTTTACAATATTGTATGCTGCATGAGGAAGACTGTCAAAATAAACGGTGTCGTTCAAGGGAAGTGTTCCCAATCCCAGTTTGTAGCGATCGATAGCCACATCATGGTAGACGTAAGCACTGTCGAATGCCCCCGGTGCGATCTCTCGGAATGGGATGTGCATGGCCGCCAGGATCAGGTCAAAGCTTCTTTGACGGACCAAAGTCGGAGACCATCGCGTGGCGCCATAAACCACTTCCTGGGCAATTTGACGGATAGAATCGGTGTTCACAGGAAAATGATTGGTATAGCTTGCCGCCCGAAAAAGCCGATGCATATCGCAGTATTTGTTGAAATGGGCGGTGTCTTGTCGGCCATATCCAAAGGCATCAGGATCAATGCCTTGGGTACTGCGCATCAGGCTCAGTGGACTCCGGTCGATGAGTATGCCTTCAGGCACGTAAGGCTGTAACAGTTGGTATCGGTTGATGTGTGTTGTCTCAAAGATGGTTTGGGCAAGAGAGGGCCAGGCTGAGAGGTTTAATAAAAACCACACAGCCAATTTTATGGTAGATTTGCCGTACATGATGTTTGGATTTTAGGTGAAACAGTGATCCAGGGTCATGACAGCCCCGCTTATTTTGGGGCTGCTTTATTTAATGCATCGCTGGCCAGGGTCTTCTACCCCAATGAACATGCGATGAGTCATATTTTCGGAAGCACATTACCATCCGATTTGGCCAAGCGCCGGGCGTGTCCATTTTTATTAAAGATGGACTGATTGAGGATTGGAATTGTACAAATCCGAGAACTGATGACTGTTCTATTGGCTGTTTATCAATTTTTGTCGCCGTTGTGGGTGGAAACCTTTGGTTTAGGGTGAATCCACAAAGAGCGTCATGAATTGCTTCATTTTATGATTCAGTGCTGCCCCGTTGTGTTTGTTCGTGTAAGCAGTTGGCATCGAATCGATCCAAAGAAAATAGTATATGGGGGGCTGTGGCAATTCGACTCTGACCCGAAGGGTGCCTGATTGATCCGTGCGAAGATGGGTAAACAAGACAGGCCTGTCGAATGGTGGTAGTCCACCTTCCCTAAATAATCCCACCCTCATGGGCTGCGTTGTTAGGATGCCTTGGTCTTGTTCCACAATCCTGATGTTTAACTCAACCGGGTATGGAGGACCGTCTCGACTACATCCAACCAGGATATAGGGTAAAAGTATATGTGTCAAGAACTTTTTCATGATGAAAGGCACTCTTAAGTACAGTGTCAATTTAAAATTGGGAGGACAAGGCCCGACATTTGATTGGTTTCTGGAGCGTATATGTTGGTGCATGATTCGTGCTTTTCATCAAAATTAAGATGCGCCACCACCGGCAAACAAATCCAATTTGCCATTTATCCCGAACACTAAAAGAAACAGGTCAAACACAAAAAAAAATGAAGTACTATTCTTGCATATTGTATGCGTGCATACTATATTAGAGGCCTGTTTCACACTTCATGTATAGACATGTATAAACCCCGTAAGACTGTGTGTTCCGTGGCCCGTTTGGCCTGGATGAATATTTCAAGAATGTACAACAGCGAGGCCCAGGCCTATGATTTGAGCACTTCCGCAGCCTTCTTGCTGCTTCATCTGGGGGAGGAAGGCACCCAGGTGGGGCAACTAGCTGGATTATTGGGCATGGAAGCCTCGAGTATGACCAGGATTCTCCGCAGTATTGAGAAAAGAGGCTGGATCGTACGGAGCAGGCACAACGAACAAGACAGGCGGGAGGTGAAGTTGGTGCTCACACGAGAAGGTCAGGCGGCGCGACAAATCGCCAGGGATTATGTACGCAAGTTCAACCGTCAGGTACAAGAATTGGTTTCTGACCAAGATTTACAGGCTTTTTATCGGGTAAGTGAGGCCATTCACCGTGTAGTGCAACAAACGTTGCTTCCCGAGCCTATTCCCCAGCCACAATTTTGAAATCCATTATGGCCATGAAGTTCAACATTAACCACGCAACGGTGCTCGGTTCGGGCATTATGGGTTCTCGCATCGCTTGTCACCTCGCCGGCGTTGGAATACCCGTACTCCTACTGGATCGCGTTGATGAGTCCACCAATGGATTGCCTCCAGGCACCCCTATAAATCGTAACCGAATTGTGGAGGAGTCCCTTCAACATGCGATAAAGAGTAACCCTTCCCCCCTCTATCACGCATCATTTGCCAAACGCATTCAAACAGGCAATTTTGAAGATGATCTGGAAAAAATCGGACAGAGCGATTGGATCATTGAGGTCATTATTGAGCAGCTGCCCGCGAAGCAGCAATTGTTCCAAAGAATTGAAGTCCACCGGAAAGCTGCAAGCATCATATCTTCGAACACCTCTGGCATTCCCATTCAATTGATGAATGCCGGTCGTTCAGAGGATTTTCGCCGGCATTTCTGTGGTACGCATTTTTTTAACCCGCCACGCTATCTGAAGCTGTTAGAGATTATTCCTGGTCCGGATACCGAGCCATGGGTGATTGATTTTATGATGGATTTTGGTTCGCGAATTTTGGGAAAAACCACAGTTCTTGCCCGCGATACACCCGCATTTATCGCCAACCGCATGGGGGTTTTTGGCATCATGGCACTGCTCAATACCATGGAACGAACTGGTCTCAACATCACGGCGGTCGATCAACTGACTGGCCCTTTGGCTGGTCGACCTAAATCAGCCACATTCCGAACCTGCGACGTAGTGGGTATCGATACCCTCGCTCGGGTGGCCAAAGGAGTGGCAGAGCATTGTACAGATGATCCCGATCGCCACCTGTTTGCCTTCCCACCCTTCTTGGATCATCTGCTGGAGCAACAGTGGCTGGGCGATAAAACGGGACAGGGATTTTATAAAAAAACACGCACTGCCGAGGGTGGGAAGAAAATTCTTGCGTTGAACCTCAAGACATTCGAATACGAGGAGCAGGCCAAATCTAAGTTCCCGTTATTGGATCCCATCCGACAGGAAGAAAACTTGGGTAAGCGCCTCCCCTTGCTGGTGCAAATGCCCGATCAGGCGGGTGAATTCTACCGCATCAATCTCTCGCATATGTTTCGGTATGCTTCACTGCACGCCATGGAGATTGCAGGTGAATTATACCGCATTGACGACGCCATGGTGGCTGGTTTTGGATGGCAATTGGGGCCATTTGCGAGTTGGGATGCCATTGGAGTGCGACAAATGACACAATTGATGAAGCTTTACGGAACCCCACCGGCCAGTTGGGTGGATGAGATGCTGACCAAGGGTTACGAGCAATTTTACCGTGCAACATCCGAAGGTAAGGAAGTCTATCAACCCACAGCGGGTACCTACATCCCTGTGCCGGGTAGCCAAGGTTTGGTTCGTCTCGAGTTGCTGAGAAATACCAAAACGGTATGGAAAAATGCGGGATGCAGCGTAATCGATATAGGAGAAGGCATACTGAATTTGGAATTTCATACCAAAATGAATGCGCTGGGCAGTGAGATCATCGCAGGATTCCACCAGGCCGTGAACCGGGCCGAACAAGATTTTAGGGGATTGGTGATTGGCAATGAAGGCGAAGTTTTTTCAGCGGGGGCCAACCTGGGTATGGTTTTCATGTTGGCTGTTGAACAAGAGTATGAGGAATTGGACATGGCGATCAGGGCTTTTCAACAATTCACCATGCGCGCACGTTACAGCTCCATCCCAGTGGTGGTGGCACCGAGGGGACTTACACTGGGCGGTGGTTGTGAATTAACGCTGCACGCAGATGCGGTTCAGGCTGCGGCCGAGACCTATATTGGCTTGGTTGAAATGGGTGTTGGCGTCATTCCAGGTGGTGGCGGCACAAAAGAAATGGCATTGAGGATCTCGGATCGTTTGCAATCGGGGGAGGTGCCTTATGCGCCCCTGCAAAAAGCATTCATGAATATAGCCACTGCTAAAGTCGCCACGTCAGCCTATGAGGCCTTCGACCTCGATTACCTGCGTAGGGGTGACAGGGTTTCGGTTAATGAACAAACGCACCTCACCGAAGCCCGTCAACTGGCCATAGACTTGGCAGAGGCAGGCTACCGCAAGCCCGAACCCCGCAATGATATTGTTGTACAAGGACGAGGTGGCATGGCGCTGTTTATGGCCGGAATTAACGGGATGAGGATGGGAAATTATATCTCTGATCATGACCGCAAAGTGGCCACCAAACTGGCCTACGTGATTTGCGGTGGCGATTTATCACAGCCTCAAGCCGTCTCCGAGCAGTATTTGCTTGATCTTGAACGAGAAGCCTTCTTGTCCCTTTTGGGTGAAAAAAAGACCCTGGAGCGGATACAATCTGTGCTCAAAACTGGTAAACCACTCCGAAATTAATAGAATATGAATGCATACATCGTAACAGGATACCGAACTGCCGTTGGCAAGGCCAGTAAGGGCGGCTTTAGGTTTACGCGACCTGATGACCTCGCAGCGCGTGTGATCAGGCACCTCCTTGCCCAAATGCCTGAACTCGACCCATTGAGGGTGGATGATCTTATTGTGGGCAATGCCGTGCCAGAGGCCGAACAGGGCATGCAAATGGGTCGAATGATCGCCCTGCTTTCATTGCCCCGCGAAGTGCCGGGCATGATCATTAATCGGTATTGTGGTTCTGGATTAGAAGCCATTGCTGTTGCCTCTGCGCGTATTCACGCAGGTCAGGCAGATTGCATCATCGCAGGTGGCACCGAATCGATGAGCCTGGTGCCCGTGATGGGATGGAAAACGGCGCTCAACTACGATATCGCCTCTGCCCATGCCGACTATTATTCCAGCATGGGGCTTACGGCGGAAGAGGTTGCGCGTGAGTATGGAATTAACCGCGAGGCACAAGACCAGTTTGCCCTGGAGTCGCACCGCAAAGCCATAGACGCCATCGAATCTGGGCGCTTTCGGGATGAAATTGTGCCCATTGAAGTTGAGGAGGTTTATGTGGACGACCGTGGTCGGAAAAATCGACGCAGTTGGGTGGTGGATACGGATGAGGGTCCTCGAAAAGATACCACGGCCGAAGCCTTGGCTCGCCTAAAACCTGCTTTTGCTCAGGGCGGATCGGTTACGGCTGGAAATTCATCACAGACCTCAGATGGTGCGGCTTTTGTGATGATAATGTCTGAACGTATGGTCAACGAACTTCAACTCAAGCCCATCGCACGTCTCATGGCTTATGCCACCAGAGGGGTTGAGCCCCGATTGATGGGAATGGGTCCGGTTGCAGCCATCCCGCTTGCGCTGAAACAAGCCGGACTACGCCAACAGGATATCGAGCAGATTGAATTAAATGAGGCGTTTGCAGCTCAGGCCTTGGGCGTCATTCGGGCTCTTGATCTGGATCAAAGCCGCATCAACCCCAATGGTGGCGCCATTGCGCTTGGTCATCCTTTGGGTTGTTCCGGTGCTAAACTGAGCATTCAACTGTTTCATGAAATGCGGCGGCGCAACCAACGCTACGGGCTTGTAAGTGCCTGTGTGGGCGGTGGTCAAGGCGTAGCGGGCGTGTTCGAGCGACTATCTTAAAAAAATTATATACCCATGGAAGCCACCAGAGATACCCTTTCATCACCCAAAAACAAACGCGTTGGCGGGTCATTTCTACTCAATACCCCCTCCCCTTCAGAAATTTTCATTCGAGAAGATTTTTCTGAGGAACAGTTGATGATGCTCCAGGCCACACGTGACTTCATGAAGACTGAAGTTGAACCCCATTTGGCAAGGTTTGAAGAGAACGACTATCCTTTGGTGGCCTCGCTGATGAAGAAAGCCGGCGAACTTGGCCTGTTGTCGATCAGTGTGCCTCAAGAATATGGGGGTTTGGGTATGGGATTCAACACATCCATGCTGGTTTGTGAGGAAATTAGTAGTTTAACCGGTTCTTTGGCCACGGCATTCGGCGCGCACACAGGAATTGGGACCTTACCCATTCAATATTATGGCAGTGAATATATCCTTCAAAAATTTCTGCCAAAGGTGGCCAGCGGAGAATGGATCGCATGCTATAATCTAACGGAACCCAATGCGGGAAGCGATGCAAATTCTGGCAAAACGCAAGCGGTCCTGAATGCGGCTGGTACTCATTATGAAATTACCGGACAAAAAATTTGGATCAGTAACGCCGGATTTGCTGATGTATTTATTGTTTTTGCACGCATCGAGAACGACAAGAATTTAACCGGCTTTATTTTTCATAAGGATGAGGTAACCGGACTCACCCTCAATCAAGAGGAGCATAAACTGGGGATTCGTTCGTCGTCGACCCGACAAGTATTCTATGATAAAGTGGCCATCCCGGTCGATCAAATGCTTGGTTCGCGTGATGGGGGATTTAAGATTGCGGTGAATGTGCTGAACGCAGG
This sequence comes from uncultured Bacteroidota bacterium, assembly GCA_903908015.1. Lineage (GTDB taxonomy): Bacteria > Bacteroidota > Bacteroidia > UBA7662 > UBA7662 > F1-60-MAGs140. The sequence goes on along the minus strand of CAIVQI010000015.1, from coordinate 8,755 downwards.
CCGGATCAAGTTGGGTGCTGCGGTGTTGGGTGCTTGCTTTAAAGTGATAGGATTTGCCGCTGTTTATGCCAATGAGCGCAGGCAATTTGGTCATCCCATAGCAAGTTATGGAGCTATAATGCAAAAGATTGCTGATATGTCGGTGTTGGCGTATGGCGCAGATTCTGCATTATATCGTGCAGGTCAGGATATTGAGGATCTGCAAAATGAACTGATGGCTTCGGGAATGGATGAAGCCACGGCGAAGTTGAAGGGAATGGAGCAATACGCCGTGGAGTGCGCTATTTTAAAGGTTTTTTGTTCGGAGGCCATTGCTCGGGTGGTCGATGAAGGGGTTCAAATCTATGGCGGCATGGGATATTCGGCTGATGCACCCATGGAGGCCGCATACCGCGATGCCCGAATTAGTCGGATTTATGAAGGCACCAACGAGATCAATCGTATGTTGATCGTGGATATGCTCATGCGGAAGGCCATGAAAGGTGAACTGAATCTATTTGGTGCTGCCAAAAAGGTGGCCTCTGAACTCATGGAAATACCTGATTTTGGGGCAAGCGCGCCTGAAGGGTATTTGGAGGCAGAAATGCAGGTGTTGGAAAAACTGAAAAAGGCGGTACTCATGGTGGCCGGTGCCGCCGCACAGAAGTACCAGACCAAATTAGCAGAGGAACAAGAGATTTTGATGCACCTCGCCGACATGGCTATCGAGGTCTATGTTTTGGAATCGACATTGCTGCGCACCATCAAATTGAAGGAGCGTTTGGGGGCAGATTCCTGTGGCGATCGGCATGCCATGGCTGTTTGCTTGCTTCATAGAGCGGCAGATCTATTGAACCGACACGGCAGGGAAGCGATTTATGCGATTGGCGAGGGGGATGAGCAACGAATGATGCTGTTGGGACTTAAACGATTTACAAGGGTGGACCCCGTCGATCTAAAATCCCTCCGCCGGCAGGTGGCACAAACCGTTCTAACACAGAATAAATATCCCTTTGCCACCTAATTCAATTTGAAGTTTAAGACTTGGACTTCATGGTCGAGCTTACACTGAATTGGTGCGTGGTTCCAGATAAGGTCATGGCTGCCCGACTGTAGTCGAGCCGAAAGCGTTTGGTGTGTAGGGCAAATCCCCAGGCAAATCCACTGCTTCCAGAGCGAGTGGGTAAGGTGAGTTCTTTTCGTCTTTGGTGGTTATATGAAAATTGGAATTGAAGGTTTTTTGAAAGTAGGAGTTCACTTTGAAGAACGAAATGGCGAAAAGCCTCGTCGATAAATGGCGTTCCTTTTTTAGGGGATTCAGTTTCATCCGCAAATAACAATTGCGGATTGTACCACGTATCTAAGGGGTCGGTGTATCGAAGTTTCCAGTTGTGCAGTTGATGCATCACTATTCCCCATCTTAATGGCATGTGCTCCAGTCGATTAGAATAACTTAATTGAACGTCTAAAGGAAGCCTTCCACGGGTTGATAGCGGGGAATAAGTCCAAAGTGTTGTGCCAAAATTTCTGAACTGAATGGCGCATTGGCTGCGGCCCGAAGTGTCTTGCCACGAAGCACCCATGTCGAGGGCCAAGCCACCAGAAGAATAACTGTCGAGGAATGATCCAATGTACTTGACGGAAACGCCGGCTGTGAATTGTTTGGCGAAGCGTGTTCCCCATCCGGTTTGTATGACCACTTCATTGGCGCTGAATTGGCCAAGTGAATTGCCTGCTGGGTCGGTCCGCTCAAGGGATCCATAGTTGATGAATCCGGCAGAATATAGAAATTTACCCCTAGTTTTGGGTGATTCTCGAAGGGTTATGGCCTGACCGGCCCTGATATCAGACGCATAGTTCACCACACTCAAGCCAAGAAGTCCACCTGGTGCATCGGCAATGAGGGCGGGGTGCCATGCTGAAAGGTGGATTTCACCCCGACTCACAGCTGGGGCTACGCCACCAAGGGCATTGAGTCGGGCACTGGTGGGTAGATTTAGAAAGGTGAAAACAGTGGGGCGGCTGGGTTGTCCGTTCGCCTCTGAAATCAAATAGCCACTAGAGACAGCACCGATGAGCGCGACGAGCATGTAAGTAAACCCCCTTGAGCAAGGGTTGATTTTAGTTGATGACGTCATTCTAGGGTGCTTGTACGGGTATTGGGTCGAGGCTTATTGTATTGGAGAAATTGCCTTTGCGGTCACGAAGGCGCAGCGCAATCCTGGCCGTGTCTGTGGGTAGCCCAGGTCGGCGATACGTGGGCACAACTTTGATTTCGATCTCACCATAAATCTGCTTTTTCTGTCCGGGAGGCGTCACATCCGGAAGGGCATAAGGGTAAACGACTGGTGGAAAGACGGGCGAACCTTGTCGGGCATCGGTTATGGTGAAGTCCGTATCGCCAGCAGCCTTACCCAAATCCCCATCACCATCCTCATAGTATACTTTTAGGTACAGGGTATCGGTGCCCTCGCGCAATTGACTCGGGTAGACTTCAAGCAGACGAATGGCAGGCACCTCATCAAAATTGCGGGCGGGATCACAGGCCTGAGCAAACAAAAACACGGCAATTGGCCACAGAATTGAGCACAATCGACTGTGAAAATTCGATGAGGAGCGAGACGAAAGGCTTGTGATGCTGCATAAAAATCGAAACATAAATACAAAACTACAACGGAGGTGGTATTATTGCGCATGCCCGATACAAAAACTGGTACATGGTCTGTTTCAAATGAGGGTGATGCATGCATGGGTCGGTTAGAACAACTGATCCAAAGTTACGAGGCACCATCCACGGCCGACATTTTGAACCTTTTTCGTTTCCAGGCGCAATTCAATCCCGTTTATTCCGCGTATTTAAAAGCGCTTAGACACCGCCCCCAAGAAATATTAAAGGTGGATGAAATACCGTGTATGCCGGTGACTTTTTTTAGGAACTACCGGGTAAAAAGCTGGCGTTATAAAAGTGAAGTTATTTGGCACAGTAGTGCCACAACATCCCAGCGCCCGAGCAGGCATTATGTGCAATCCTTGACGCGTTTCCACCTGATCAGTCGACGGATTTTTGAATTTCATTATGGACCTTGTACGGATTGGATTTTCATCGCGCTGCTGCCCTCCTACCTTGAAAGACGCAGTTCGGGTCTGGTTTCCATGGTCGATGGGTTGATGTCTGCCAGTGATCATCCCTTAAACGGCTATTTTCTTTATGATCATCATGCTTTGGCGGAGCGATACCACCTGGCGTGCAACACAGATCGAAAAATCATGCTGATTGGGGTGGGTTTTGCTTTAATGGACCTGGCTGCGCGACAATCTATTGTCATGCGGAAGCAAGATGTGGTGATGGAAACCGGGGGAATGAAAGGCCGTGGCCCTGAATTGGTTCGCGAGGCACTGCATGATCAATTGTGTGCGGGATTGAAAACTGATGGCATTCATACTGAATATGGAATGACAGAATTGAGTTCATCGAGCTATGCCAAGGGTTTCGGACGGTTGACCCCCCCACCATGGCTGAAGGTTCGAATCCAAGACCTACATGATCCATTGGAACAAGTGGCGACGGGAAAAACCGGAACAATAGACATAATCGACTTTGCCAACATACACTCCTGTAGTTTTATCAAAACAGATGATCTCGGTTGGACTGATGAACATGGAGACTTTTTTGTTCTGGGCAGACGGGATGAGAGTGAGTGGCGTGGTTGTAACCTCCTCTATCAGCCCAATTAGGGATAATTTTTGGCGTTTTTGATCATTTTTGGAAGGCTGTTGGAATTATCCCGCTCTATTTGGTCATATTGGCGCACTTGGCTATTTTTGGCCGAATCAATTTATTCTATGAAAAATATAATCATGCTTGCCATGGCAACCCTATTTGTATTATCGGGATGCAAAACCACACCTCCTGCCGAGCCTTTAGCCGCACCTTCCATTGAAAAAACCGTGATGTATGAAATTTATGTCCGCAATTTTTCGCCAGAGGGCAACTTTAATGGCATTGTGCCGAGGCTCGATTCGCTTAAGGCGATGGGAATCAATACAGTTTGGTTGATGCCCATACACCCAGTTGGTCAGGATCGTCGCAAGGGCACCTACGGATCACCCTACTCTATTCAGGATTATTACAAAGTGAACCCCGAATTTGGAACCGAACAGGACTTTAAAGCCCTGGTCGAGGCGTGCCATGCCCGAGGCATGTACTTGATCATTGATTTGGTGATCAACCATACCTCGTGGGATCATCCATGGATCAAAGAGCATCCCGAATGGTATACCCGTGATGCAGGCGATACCATCATACCGCCGGTGCCCGATTGGTCGGACGTAGCAGACCTTAATTTTAATGAGGCATCCCTACAGGACGAACTGATCCGAATGATGAAGTATTGGATTGAGGAATACAATATCGACGGTTACCGATGCGATGTGGCGATGATGGTGCCCGATTCCTTTTGGCGAAAGAGCATTGCAGAGATCAGGAAGATCAAGCCTTTGATCATGCTTGCCGAGGCCTCGGGGAAGGAATTTCATGAAGCTGGTTTTGACTTCACCTACGGATGGGAGTTGTACAAAACGATGAAAGACGTGTGCAAACTGGATTCTTCTGCCACTCTTTTTGCGCAAACGGCTACCGCAGAGGGTGCTAAGGCCGTCAACAATGGCCGAATTCTGCGGTTTGTAACCAATCACGACGAAACCTCATGGGATGATGTGCCCCTGAATTTGTTTGGTGGTGTGGAGGGTTCGTTGGCGGCTTTCACGGCCAGTTGTTTATTGCCGTCTGTACCCTTGGTGTATAACGGACAAGAAGTGGCGCATCCCACAAAAATGAATTTGTTTGAGCACAGTCCGATCGATTGGCGGATAAACAAGAACGTGACCACAGAATATTCAAAAATCCTGGCTCTATTGCGAAATCACAGAGTTTTACAGGACACTGTGTTGCGATTTTGGTTGTCTGATCACCGCGATGCCGTTGGTTATACGAGAGGTAATGGCACCGAGGCTGTTCATGTTTTGGTCAATTTCCGCAGCCATCCTGTGGAAATCGACCTTCCAGCGGAATGGTCTACGAGCACCTGGAAAATGTTGTTGGGGCCGACCCCTGAGTCATCGCCAGACCCGGCTGTTGCACCAACACACGTGATTTTGCCTCCCTACGCCCGTTGTGTTTTTCAAACGGGTTCATGAGGCAGAGGCAACTAGGTTTTCAACCCTTGGGGTCGGCGGAACAAATTGAGGTTCAAGACCAACAACTTCTGTTGACCACCGATTGGGCTGAATTGAGAATACAAATTTGTGGCCCGGAAATCATCCGCATACGCGCCGGAAATCTGAATGGTGAATGGCTAGATGAGGCCGATTATGCTTTGGTTGACACTTTACCCACGCCCCCAGCGGATGGTCAATGGGATAACAATGAAGGGGTACTGACGTACACTTCGGCAACATTTTGCCTGGAGGTTCAACTATATCCCATATCCATCCGATTGATGACCGCCAGTGGCAGGTTGTTGTCGCGTGATGCCAAAGATTTAGGCATCGGAAAAATGGGCGATCAATGGTATTATTATCGAGATCTCCCAAAAGATGAGTTAAATATCGGTTTGGGTGAAAAAACGGGCTATACACTTCGACGGGGTCAGAGATTGGTGCATTGGAATACCGATGCGTTTATGTATGGTACCGATGCAGACCCACTGTATGTATCCACTCCTTTCTTTATCGGAAAACAAGACGGCGGGACGTACGGTCTTTTTGTGAATTCATACGCCCGCACCATTTTTGATTTTGGCGCAGGAGACGCACGCCACAGTTGCATACAAAATGATCGTGGCGGTTTGGATCTGTTTTTTATGGTTGGTGATTCGCCGACCGAGGTCTTGCAATCTTATATGAAATTGACAGGACTTCCGCCTCTTCCTCCGCGTTGGAGCCTGGGTTACCAACAATGCCGCTACAGCTACTACCCCGATCATGAGGCTTTGTCGGTTGCCGCGACATTCAGGAATAAAAAAATACCTTGTGATGTGTTGTATCTCGACATACATTATATGGACCAATACAAAGTCTTCACTTGGAGTGCGCGTGATTTTCCAGATCCACGCGGCTTTGTTGATCAGTTGCGTGGGATGAATTTTCGGACCGTGGTGATCCTCGATCCTGGGATAAAAGTTGATCCGGATTATTCTGTTTATCAACGGGGAAGCGCGCAAGAGGTTTTTTTATGCTACCCCAATGGGCAAGCCTATTCGGGCGACGTATGGCCTGGTACCTGTCATTTCCCTGATTTTACCAAGTCTGAAACGCGCAGTTGGTGGGGGGAGGAGATTCAATCACTGACGTCTTTAGGTATCTCGGGATATTGGAACGACATGAACGAACCAGCGACATGGGGCAAGCACCTTCCCGACTCCTTGATGTTTCATTTGGAAGGCCAACAGGGTACGCACCGCGACGCGCACAATGTATACGGCATGCAAATGGCCCGGGCTACCGCCGAGGGTGTGCGTCGTGCCATGCCCAATGAACGGGCTTTTATCCTCACTAGAGCAGGCTTTAGTGGTATTCAACGATATGCCGCAGTGTGGACCGGCGACAATACGGCGAGCGAGGAGCATATGCTCATGGGTGTTCGCTTATTGAATTCAATGGGTCTGGCGGGTATGTCTTTTTGCGGGATGGATGTTGGTGGCTTCGTGGGTGAAGCTTCTCCCGATTTGTTTATTCGCTGGATGCAGATCGGATCCTTTTCACCCCTTTTTCGTGGACACAGCATGATTAATAGTCGCGACAGCGAACCTTGGTCATATGGCGAAAAGGCCGAGGAGATCAGCAGAAACTTTATTCGGTTGCGCTACAAGCTCCTGCCTTATTGGTATAGTTTGTTTGAAGAGGCATCGAGAACCGGCCTTCCGGCATTAAGAAGTCTGGTGCTGTCATACCCCAATGATCAGCGAGTTTATGAGTCGGAATGCGCGCACCAGTTTATGGTGGGCCCACACCTCCTGGTGGCCGCGGTGGGCTGTGAACACCCCTACCAAAAGGTATACCTACCGGAAGGACAATGGCTTCATTTATTTGATGGCAGCATTTGGAATGGTCTTGCAGCGCATGTTGTTTCAACACCCATCGACATTTTGCCGGTTTGGGTTCGGGCTGGAGCCATTCTAACCCTGCACCCTGCAGGTGAACATACCGAAGATCTCCCTGAAGCCATTTTGTATCTCCATGTTTTTGGTCGAAGCACCGATGCCTGCAGCACGTATTGGTATACCGACGATGGTTGCTCTTTCGGACATGAACAGGGGGCTTTTAAATGTCGAACATTCACGCATGATGGCACGCAACGACTCATATCCATTTCAGCGTCTGCAGGCTCCTATGCCCAAGCCTACACCGATATGCGGGTATTTTTTCATGGCATGGATGATGCGCAAGCGCAGTTGATGGGTATAGAAGTAACCCAGGAAGGTAAAGAAACCGTTCGTATGATCGAACCTTTGAGGTCTTATGATCCTTTTAGTCCGACTGATCCCCCTTTCCCATGGCAGCATCAGGATGTACCATACATCCAATTTCCCTGGACGGATAACGCTTTCGAAATTCGTTATTGATTCGCTTTTTTTTGCTTTATTCGTGACGTCTATCCTCCATTAATAAATCCGTCTTAACAGACGATAAACCCATTCTTCTATGCAAAAGCCCAAACTCAGCTTTTGGAACATTTGGAACATGAGCTTTGGCTTTCTTGGTGTTCAGATTGGATTTAGTTTACAAGGTGCCAACACCAGTGGCATTTTCTCTGCCCTTGGAGCCGATCCCCATCAATTACCCTTGTTTTGGTTGGGCGCGCCTTTGGCTGGTTTGGTGGTTCAACCGATTATTGGTCTAAGTAGCGACAAAACATGGACGCGCCTTGGTCGTAGGATGCCATTTATTTTGCTTGGTGCGGTCATTTCAATGATTGCCATGTTTCTGATGCCCAATGCAGAACAGGTGGCTTATTGGATGTCGCCTCTTCTCTTCGGCGCCTTTATGCTGCTGCTGATGGACACCTCGTTCAACATCACGATGCAGCCATTTCGGTCATTGGTGAGTGATATGTTGCCCGACGAACAAAAGAATTTAGGTTATAGCATTCAGAGTTTTCTCATTAACCTCGGGGCAATTGTGGGCTTTCTTTTGCCCTTTATCCTAACGTGGGCTGGCGTTTCCAACCGTCCTGAAGCAGGCGCAAAAGTGGCCGATTCTGTCATTTGGTCGTATTATTTGGGGGGAGGCGTGCTGTTATTGGCTGTACTGTGGACAGCTTTTCGTACCCGTGAATACCCCCCAGAGGAATTTAATCGTTACAATGAACAGCAAAGTGCTTCGAATTCTGTTGTTCGCCCTTCATTTTTTGACTTATTGATAGGCGTCCCCAAAACGATGCTTCAATTGGGTTTCACTCAGTTTTTCTCTTGGTTTGCTTTGTTTTTGATGTGGGTTTATACGACCGATACGATTGCCGTACAAGTTTGGAAGGCAACGGATAGTACGTCGTCGGCCTACAATGAAGCGCGGAATTGGACAGGGGTCATATTTGCGGTTTATAGCGTTGTTGCTGCGGTTTTCTCGCTGGTCATCCCCTCTTTGGCTAAAACTTTAGGACGTAAGGGAGTTTATGGCCTGTCGTTGGCTGCGGCCGGGCTTGGTTTGGCTTCAATGCGGTGGATTCAAGACGCGGATGTACTTTTTTTGGCCATGTTGGGCGTTGGTGTTGGTTGGG
>CAIVQI010000014.1 GCA_903908015.1 uncultured Bacteroidota bacterium | reverse complement strand
GACTATTAGCCACATCAGAGACACGCGCACGGGTATCAAACCATTTGGTCTGAGTTGTCGATTGCTCGCCAAAATCCGACTTGCCGAAAGTCATTTGTTGTCTATTTTCCACGGCTTCACATGATTTTGCAGGCGCATGGCCCGTATTCACGGCAAAATATATGGTGTTTTACCGTCGGTGATAATCACCTTCGCATTGGGCGATTTTGATACCTCCAGCAAGGCCTCGATACTCCTAAGTTTCAGGATGTTATCGGTTAGTCCCTCCGATAATATTTTTTGGGCATCTCTAGTGCCTGTGGCTTCTATGATTTTCCGGTCAGCCTCGAGTCGTTCCCTTTTAAGTACAAATTCCATCCGCATCGCGTCCTGTTCCGCTTGTAGTTTTTGTTCTACCGATTGGGCCAATCCGTTGGGTAGCTGTATGCTCTTCATCAAAACGGCATCCACAATAATGCCTTGCTTGGTCAGAATTTCGCTCATTTTGACCTTCACCGCGCGCTCGATTTCTGAGCGCATGCCCGAATGCATGTCTTTGGCAAAGTATTCTGAACAAACATCGGCCGATGCAGAGCGGAAGACATTAGATATGATGTTTCGGTGTTCGAGCCCCAAATTCCTGATGAGCGATGGCACCATATTGGGGTCGATTCTATACAAAATAGAGATCTGGGCGGTAACACTGAGTCCCTCTTTTGATGGCAGACTGATGCTCAGCTCGATGTCATTCAGCTGAAGGCTTGTTTTTACCACCCGACTCACGAAAGGCATGTAGAACACCACTCCTTGTGTATGGGTCTGGTTCGATAAAACCCCTAATCGTTGCCGAATACCGATTTGACCGGGACGTATGACAGTACATGATGTAACTAGCCCCGCTAAAGCGAGGGCGAAAAATGGGAATCTAAATCGGGCTGATGCTTCAAACATGGCTGTATTTTTTGGAAGTGGAAGGCAATTGATTCATAAGAACGTGTATTTCTGGGTTCAATTAGGACATACATCTGATTATTGTTGCGCATCATCCGGTTGAAACACACCCGAACCCAGCCGGATCATGGTGGATCCATACTGCAGGGCAATAGGGTAATCGCCCGACATCCCCATGCTGAGTTCCTTGAAATCAGCCAGGCGTGTGCCATACAAATCTTTGGCATCGGAGAACAGAGCCGATAAACCGCTGAACTCCTTTCCAATTTGGCGTTCGTCTTCACATAAGCTGGCCATGCCCATAAGTCCACCTACCCGCGTGCCTACAAATTCCCCGTTCGCGCATCGATTCAGCAGGGGAAGCACCTCCTCGGCCTTCAGACCAAACTTATGCGCTTCTTGCGCAATGTGCACCTGCAACAATACCCGGGTGACGATACCCAAACGCTGCGATTCACGGTTGATTTGCTCCAAAAGCGTTTCAGAGTCCACCGAATGAATGAGACCAACCGCGGGCAGGAGCATCCGTACCTTGTTGCTTTGAAGGTGACCAATAAAATGCCATTCGCAGTCGGATGGAAACCTTGCTTTTTTCGCCAGCAATTCCTGAACCCTGTTTTCGGCAAAAATGCGTTGACCAGCGTCATAGGCCATCATCACCCGCTCGTCGGTTTGGTATTTCGACACCGCTACGAGCCGGGCACCTTTTGAGCGCAAGGCACGATCAATAAGTTCCAATGCCGCGGCAACCTGGTTCATCTGTACTTTTGTAGTTTATGTCGTTCAACGCAAAAATACCCGTTTTCTTGTTCTTCAGTTGGGCGTTGACTGCTTGTCGCGACCCGCATGCGCTGAAGGATTACCACAGCGATATTGTGCCGCCCGACAGCATGGAAATGTTATTGGTCGAGGTTCATCTGGCCGAAAGCTACCGTAATCTCCATCAGGTACTCACACCAACCGATACCTTGGGACGTGCCGAGATGGCTGAACTCTATCGTCGTTTGTTAGAACCTTATGGCGTGTCGCCTGAGCGATTTTTGGCATCCTACGACTATTATGAACAGCAGCACCCGGTGGTGATGGACAGCCTCTACAGCGGGCTAACCCGACGACTCAATGAGCGCCTCACCGAACAATACCGTTGAATCTGAATTAGATTTGATTTTCATGGACCATGCTCAAAACCAAATGGACATGCAGCCGCCGGTCTCGGCCGCGCGGCTCGATTACCACAGCCTCCGTGAACGCTTGTCGCGCCACTGCCGCAGCGCACAAGGTGCCCATGATCTTTTAACCCTTCAGCCGTTATCTGACTCTGAGCACGTGGCCTTGTCCCAACGCGTCATGCGAGAAATGATGCGTTTGATGCAGGGCGATGCGCCACTCTCTGATGACCCCATTTCAGACATTCCAGCTTTTATCAGTAGGGCATTACCTGAAGACGCTTGGCTCGAAGCGGAAAATTTAGCCGATATCCGAAGGCTATTGAATATGCTGAACCGATGGCTCAAACGCTTGCAGGGAAACGGACGTCCATATCCGCTGTTGGCCGCCATATTCGACCGATTTGTGGTGCCGATGGACCTCCTCGCGGAGATCGATCGAGTTTTGGGTCCGGATGGCAAGGTTCGACCCCATGCCAGCAGCGAGTATGCGAAGTTGAGCGTTACGTTGAACCGCCTTCAGAATGAGGTAAGGGGAAAGATGGAACAGATTTATCGCCAATGCGCGAAAGAGGGATGGGTGGCCGACTCAGGAATTACCCTGCGCAGCGAACGCCTGGTGCTGCCAATTCCTGTGGAGCACAAGCGCAAAGTCGACGGTCTGCTGCATGACGTTTCGGCAACCGGACAAACGGTCTTCATAGAGCCGGCAGCGGTGGTGGGACTCAATAACGAAATCCGCCTCACTGAGCTGGCCCTGGAACGTGCCATGCGCAAGATCCTGCAAGACCTCACCAATAGTGTTCGACCCTATATCGAATGGCTCTACGATGCCCACGCACGAAGTGTGGCGGTCGATAAGTACCGTGCTCGCGCCATTTTGGCCTTGGAATGGCCCTATGCATGTTGTCCCGACATCGATCAGGAAGAGATAGACCTCCGTGATGCCATACATCCGATGTGGCTGCGCGACTCTGAAGGCGCAGTTCGGGCTGTTCCCCTCAATATCCAACTGAGCCGAAGTTCCCGAATGATCGTTTTGAGCGGTCCCAATGCCGGCGGCAAATCGGTTGTACTGAAAACCCTGGGCCTGTTTCAGTGGATGTTTCAGGTCGGCCTTCCTTTGCCAGCCCGCTATGGCACCAAAATGCGTGTTTTTCAGCACCTATTGGTAGAATTAGGGGATGAGCAGAGCATGGACGACGAACTGAGTACGTATAGCGCCCACCTCACCCACATGAAGTCATTTTTGGCGTGTGCAGGTGATGCTGCCTTAGTCCTGATCGATGAAATGGGTTCGGGTACCGATCCACATATGGGCGGGCCGTTGGCGGAAGTGGTGCTCGAGGAGCTTGTACGCAAAGGCAGCTGGGGACTCATCACAACGCACTACAATAACTTAAAGCTGTTGGCGGCACGAACCGATGCCATGAGGAATGCTGCCATGGGGTTTGATGTGGCTGCGTTGCGCCCACGCTACACCTTCGAAACAGGGCGGCCAGGTTCTTCATTTGCCTTTGAGATCGCCAGCCGCACCGGATTGCCGCCTCAGTTGGTAGGCTTGGCACGAGCTCAGATGGCAGGCCGACAGCAAGATGTGGAAGCTTTGCTCATACAGCTCATGGCGCGCGAACAGGAGTTGGCCGATCGTGAGCGCCTCCTACAGGAAAAGGATCGTCTGCTGGATGAAGTGTTGGCCCGATGGAATGGTCAACTCACCGATTTATCCGAAAAGCGCAAGAAATTATGGGAGCAGTCACGCAACCAGGCCCGGGAATTGTTGATGCAGGTACGCCGACAGGCAGAAACCCTGTTGGCCGATGCACGAAAAATGGAGGGCAGTAAGGAGTCACTTCGGCAGCTTCTGCGTCAGATCGATGGCGCAGCGGCCCAATCGAATGACCGCCTCATGGAAGTCCAACAGGCCGAAGTAGCACCGGATATGGTGGGTGAAACGGCCCACATTTCCGGCACACCTGATGTTGACCCCAAGCCAGGCCATCGCGTTGTGGTGGAGCCGGAAGGTTTTCAAGGAATCATTCAGTCCATACACGACAAAGAGGCCGTGGTTTTGGTGGGCGATGGATTTCTGCGCTTGCCTTTGTCGCGGATGAGATTGATGAAGACTTCAGCGAGCCCATCTGCAACAGCCAAAATCAGTAAAAAAACGCAAGGAGGGTTCATCGTGCGACCATCCCAAGAATACTCCGCCTCTGCGGCGGCCTTTCGCATGGTGGAGGAGCTCAAAACCGAACTCGATCTCCGCGGAATGCGTGCTGAAGAGGCGGTTGAATTGCTCGACAAGGTGCTCGAACGGGCTTTGGTGGCGGGTCATCCCAGCATACGCGTGATCCACGGCAGGGGAGGGGGCATCTTAAGGCGTTTGGTACGCGAACATGTACGGCGACAATCGTTTGTTTCTGGTTTTCAAAATGAGGCGTTTGACCGGGGTGGCGACGGGGTGACGCTCGTTTTTATGAAGTGACACGGCATTTCTAAAACAGCGAATAGCCCAGCCTTCTCCTATATTTGTACGAACCGCCCAATTCGATTCAACTTCAAACCTGTTTTTGTTCAGACCTCAAAATACGCATTAAACGCAACATAAACCCTCATCATGAATAAGATTTACCCCGATGCACGACTGGCCACTGCTGATATACACCACGGAGCGACCCTGATGTTGGGTGGCTTCGGTTTATGCGGGATTCCCGAAAATTGTATTTCAGCTTTGGTGGAAAGCGGGGTACGGGATCTCACCTGCATCTCAAATAATGCTGGCGTGGATGACTTCGGTATTGGATTGCTTCTGCACAGGCGTCAGGTCCGTAAAATGATCTCGAGTTATGTTGGCGAAAATGCGGAGTTTGAGCGGCAGCTGCTCAGCGGTGAATTGGAAGTAGAACTCATACCCCAAGGCACACTTGCCACCCGGTGTCTCGCTGCCGGATATGGCATGCCCGCAATCTACACACCTGCCGGGGTGGGAACAGAAGTGGCCGAAGGAAAAGAGGTGCGGCGGTTTGGCGATCAAGAATACCTGCTCGAAATGGCTTTTCAAGCTGATTTTGCCTTGGTAAAAGCATGGAAAGGCGATGCGCATGGCAATCTCATGTTCCGGGCGACCTCCCGTAATTTCAATCCACTGATGGCGATGGGTGGCAAAATAACAATAGCCGAAGTGGAAGAACTCGTGCCGGCCGGTTCGCTCGACCCAAACCAGATTCATACACCAGGGATTTATGTGCATCGGATATTCCAGGGTAAGGATTATGAAAAGAGGATCGAACAACGGACAGTCCGCCAACGTTTGGATGATTCAAGTCTGAGTTAGTCAATCGCCAACAAACGCTGCTGGATTCGATTGCATCATACGTTAATATGAGAGAATCTCCTGCTTGCCATCTCGTCTGGTTGCGCAACGATCTGCGCTTGCACGATCACCCGGCCATTTTTGAAGCCGCACAGAAGCACGTTGCCCTGGAATTTGTTTACGTATTCGATGAGCGATTGCTGGCGCCCACCGCTTGGGGATTTGCCCGCATTGGTCGGCGGCGTTTGTCTTGGTTGATGTCCAGCATTCAAAAACTCCACCTCCGATTACAACAATTCGGACATACCCTATACATCGCGTTT
>CAIVQI010000013.1 GCA_903908015.1 uncultured Bacteroidota bacterium | reverse complement strand
TGATTGGCCGGCAGAAGAATCCGCCATATCGCGCAAATGTAACAGGACGGCAAGCAAAATCACGACAAAAATGAGAATTCCCAAAAAGGCAATGCTATGATGACATTAGACATTGCTCCAGCTGGTGCACACAGCCCAACTTGGACAGATGGCATTGCCTGTATCATTTATTCTCATTGTACGAGTTGCCACAATCCATCGGGAATCGCCCCCTTTTCGCTGATGAGCTACAATGACGTGTACCAAAACCGATTTTCAATTGCCGCGTCTGTTCAGGCCCGAAGCATGCCCCCGTTTCCGGCAAATCAGGAGAAACGACAATATGCGCATGCCAATACCTTAAGTCAACATGAAATTGATGAGATTGTGGACTGGGTAGCCGGTTTTGCACCTTTGGGAAATTCCTCACAAATTCCCACACCGCCCACTTATTCCTCAGCCTATCAAATACAGAGTCCGGATTTTGTGGGACAAATCCCTGCCTACACCATCACCTCCAACCAAGATGTGTACAGGATGTTTGTGATTCCGGTGAATAATGTGGCACAACAATCCATACAAAGCGTGGAGGTTTACCCGGGCAACCGAGAAATCGTGCACCACGCACTCGTGTTTCAGGATACCTCTTCTATTCCTTTCAACCTCGACCAAAACGACCCGTTGCCCGGCTATTCGGCGTTTGGCGGAACCGGGTCCCAAACGTCGAAATTGTTGACGGTCTTTACACCGGGACAAGGGGCATTTTCTTTTGCCCCCGGTTTTGGCGCCCCCATGTTGCCCAACTCATTCCTTGTGGTTCAAATGCACTATCCGGGTGGCGTGGTTGGTCAAGTGGATAGTACACAAGTTCGAATTCGATACGGTCCATCGAATCTAAGGAACGTGACTACCATTTCGGCTTTGAATCATGGGTTAACGCTCACCAACGGCCCGCTGTTTATTCCGGCCGATAGTGTAAAGACATTCTACAGCCAGGTAGCGGTCAATTCCAACCGTACCTTAACCGGAATCATGCCGCACATGCATTTGATCGGCCGATCGGTTAAGGCGTTTTGTGTCCCTCCGAGTGGTGATACCATACACCTGATCGATATACCGAATTGGGATTTTCATTGGCAGTATTTTTATCAGTTTCAAAAACCTGTTTTGCTACCGGCCGGGAGCGTGGTGTATGGTGAGGCTACCTATGACAATACTAGCGGAAATCCGAATAACCCCAACAATCCCCCGCAAAATGTGGCGTTGGGGGAAGGCACCGGCGATGAGATGTTCTTAATTTATTTCAATTTATCAACCTATCTTCCGGGCGACACGAGCATTGTCATCGATACTGCGAGTCACTACACCCACAATGCGTCCTGCACACAAGCGGCAGCTTTCGATGAGGTTGAAACCAACCTGTGGACGGTGTTCCCCAATCCTACTCGTCAATTTCTAGTGGTTCAAGGCTTGGAATCGGATTTTGAAGCAGTGCTTTACGATTCAGGTGGCCGGGTGGCTCTGCGAAGGAAGTTGCAGTGCTCTGAATCGCTCGACCTCCACTCGTTGCCAGCGGGTATCTACTACCTGCAAATCAGGTCATCCAGGGGTGCTTGCCGCTATTTTAAGGTGATTCGCGAATAATCCTCGAGCGCTGGTTCTGAATACCTCGGATTTTTGCCTTCAGAATTTCGGAATGCGTTTTGATGAATCGTCGCGTCAGGAATTTCGATTCCCTGACACCCAGCCTCTCCCATTTTCCGTTTGGGGAGGCCGGGGTACTCAAACACAAAGCGCGTTTACTTGATTGACTTCCAAATGAACTCCGTTAAGGTTACTTTTGATCTGTTTGAAGAAAGGCTTATTCACATTCAAAACCTCATGCGCATGGGATATTCCAATAAAATTATTCTCTCTATCTTAATGGTATTGGCTTCGGTATCCTGTGGGGACGCGGGTCTAAAGAAGGCCGAAGATGCTCTGA
>CAIVQI010000012.1 GCA_903908015.1 uncultured Bacteroidota bacterium | reverse complement strand
GGGCATAGCCCATTAGCGCGGAGCGCCCATGCGCGTCATGGCACAACGAAAACCAATATCACTGCGGCTCATATCCTCATCCAGGTAACGGCGCGTAGATGGATTCAACCAATGCGGCATGTCCTTCCATGAACCACCTTTATAGACGCGGCGACGGGCATTCATCATGCTGCTGCGGTCGGCGTCAATGTTTTCCGTATTACCACCAAACTCATCAACCCCTTCCGTTAAAGTGGGCGTGCCTTCTTCAGAGGACCCCACATCCGGTACTTCTCCTCCCCCATTTGATTCGAATCCGGCTGATTCATCCTCTGAAATCAAATCAGTAGGACCCGGGATCGCGTAACGCTTGGGGTCACGAACCTTCACAAGGCGGCCTGTGCTGTCCTTACTATACTGACGAATCTCAACATCACGCTTCGTAAGTAAGAAAGTATTGCCGTAAGCCCCGTTGAAATCCTCATTCTCCTCAGGGACCACAGAACGAAACTCATCGGCTACCCATTCATTGACATTACCTGCCATGTTGTACAATCCAAAGTCGTTGGGCCAATAGGCATTAACCGGGCCAACAGGGGCAGCATTGTCGTTCAACCGACCTGCAACGCCCATATAATCACCCTTGTCGCGGCGGTAGTTTGCCAACATAACCCCTTGCTTCTTACCGTAAGGAAAACGCAATTGGTTACCATTCCATGGATAATTTCTGTATTCGACGACATTCTCTGCAATTGAATTTCCAATGTGCCCAAATGCAGCATACTCCCATTCAGCCTCAGATGGCAAACGATATGGGGGTAAAAGCAAGCCATCCTCATAACGAATATTGCGGGTTTCAGAACCCTGACCCAGATTGGGTCGAAGTTTATTAGAAACAGGCTTGTACAGGCCGGCGAGGTAGGCCTCAGTGGTGAAGTTATCATCACCCTTCTGCTTAGGACTGTGCTTGATGTAGCCATAATCGACCAAAATCTGCTCATTAGCACGATCAGTTCTCCATGCGCAATAGTCAACTGCCTGACGCCAGCTCACACCTACCACCGGATAATTTGAAAATGCGGGGTGACGTAAGTACGTATTGACATATTGTTCATTGAAGTCGACTTCGCTGCGCCAAACATTGGTGTCGGGTAATGCAGCGTCATAAACCTCTGGATTGGTTTCTTCAAAAACGCGATATGTCCAATACAAATATTCCAGATAGGCACTGTTGGAAACCTCAGTTTGATCCATATAAAATGATGGTACCGATACATTCCTCATATTTTGATCGTAGTCGAGCGTACCAGCCTGAGGCGACATACCCATAGTGAAGCGTCCGCCTTCCACCAGAATTAGACCAGGACCAGTAATTTGAGGCTGATTCACCACTTCAAAACCACCGTTCACGCGGTCATTTAAATTCCAGCCCGTCGTGTTCGATCGCTGATTGGTACAAGAAACAAAAAGTAGAGAGGTAAGAAATAAAGCCGAAATGCGCATCATATGATAGATATAGGGATATGAAATTCAATATTGAAGTGAACGTTTAAAACTTGGGACAGGGAATAGGCTGTAGGACGCGCCGAGGCCCTCTTCCCCGATCATAGGGCTCTAATTGTATGCCCAGAGAAATTTCGTGGGAGCCCAAGGCTGCAGCCTTCAAAGCTGAGGTAGTCATGTCGTAGCTGTAGCCAAACCGGAAAACCCCCTGCTGTAGTCCCAACAGAAAAATCATCGATTCCAAACCAGTTGCAGTGGACGTTCGCGTTTGATATTGCTGAACAGCCCTAAACCACAAACCCCCAACAATTGGCCCTTTGTGTACATAGGCCCCAACATTCAATTGGTTGGATGGCCCTTGCGACATATAAATCAGGTTCGGTGATATAACGGTGGCTGGAGCTCTGTAAGAGGTTCTCGGCAATTCAATATTCATTCCCGCATGCGCCGTGTATCTTCTTGGACATTTCACTTCCGCTTCGGGAATCAACGACTGGTTCGGCTCTGTGAGGTGATGCACGGAACCGCCAAAAAATATTTTCTCGGAGTGGATCATCATGC
>CAIVQI010000011.1 GCA_903908015.1 uncultured Bacteroidota bacterium | reverse complement strand
CTTTGGGCACTTTATCATTCAGCAACCGACATGGGCTCTCCGGGTGAAGACAACACCTTCGGCAATGGCTTAATTTCCCTACCCGCCGCATTCAACTACTTAGCCACGCACCATAGTCCCGTGCCAGCAGGTGGCGGCCCCATAGATTTATCCCTTACGCCGCTGTCAGTTCCTGCCCCAAATGGCCCTATGTACTGTGCTGAACAGTTTACCAACGGCATGGATGTGGGTGTTGGCTTACTCAATTCAGGCGATAGTGTTTTAACCAACATCAATTTGACTGCCCGCAATGGGCGCTTTCATACCCAAAACATCCCGATGAACATTCAGTTGTTACCCGGACAAGCGCACAACTTAACCGTACCACTGATACCCATTGTGGAAGGGTGGAATGAGCTTTGGTTTACCGGTGCGCCAACAGGACCGGGAACCGACGCTGATCCAGTCAATAACCACAGGAGTGCTCGTTTTCTCGTACAAGGCCTTGATACACTCAATCCATTGGCCCCAAACAATGAAGCACACATTGCCGCAGATGGGTGGTCGGTCGACAGTTTGGTCTACATCCAAAACCTCACTGACGATGATTACACTTGGGATACTGCGTTCGTGGGGGGCTTAACGCGCGACGCTTACGCTTTTCGTTTGAGGCACTTGCAATACGGCGGTCGCAACCGTCAACGCGACCGACTAACCACCCGTAGCTACTATACAGGCAGTGGGGCACACAGCAAACTGTCATTCAAACGCGCATACCTGAACCGAAACACAGCATTTCGCGATAGTTTGCGGGTGAGCTTGGTATGCGACTGTGGCGCTGTGGAACGGGTACTTTATTATAGTGGAGGCGACAGCATGCGCAGTGGAATGAATACCATGATACCCGATGATTCACTGGATTGGAAAGAGCATAACTATGATTTACCCGAATTGCGTTTGTACCCCTGCCACATCCGCATGGAGACCATCAATGACTTTGGGGGCAATCTTTATATCGGTGACATGAGCATTCAATCGCGCCTGGCGGTCAGTTGCGAAGAACCTCAGGAGCTTATTTCCTATCGGTTATACCCCAATCCCAGTAGCGATGGTTTCTTCTTGGCAGGCCCGGAACTACCCAAAACCATCCACCATATGCGGCTGCGTGATGCTATTGGTCGCCAGCATCCTCTGCCTTACATCCTAGAGGAATCGCCTAACAGATGGTATTTCGACACTCGATCGCTTCCCGAAGGCCTTTATTTCCTTGAAATTCAACATCCCATGCGCGCCACCGAGCTCATGCGCTTCATTCGAATAAAACCATGACAACCCACATGCTGATTCATAGATTTTTATGCTTGTTTCTTTTATGTATGGTTGGTTCGAGACTCTTGGCGCAACCTGAAACGGATCCCACCTTGCGTGATGGTCGCTTCGCCCCTCCATCGTCCAAGGAACTCATGACGCAGCTGGACAGCCTTTTGACGTTTGCAGTTGGTCAGGACAGCGTACCAATAAGAAATCAGGCGAATTACATGGCCATACGCACACTCATTCAGATATTGAATGAACCATCAAATTATTCGTTGGATTTCGACTCCATCAGCACCTTGTCTGTCTTGGATGCACCCGACCAGACTTTTCGTCTATTTACCTGGGTGGTGCCTCAGGAACCGGGGAATTGGCGTCATTTTGGTTGTGTTCTCACGCACGAAAAGAAGCCCAGAATTATTGGGCTCATCGATCAAAGTGATCAATACCTGGATCGCAACGACACCTCATTCGGGTCTAAGGCCTGGTATGGACAAATCTATTATGCTATTGTCCCCAAAACGCAAAAATACAGTGGGCAAACCTGCTATACCCTTCTGGGATATGATCACCACGAGCCCTTCTCCCGCAGAAAAATGATAGATTTTCTGTGGTTTGATGATGCAGGTGACGTGCACTTTGGGGCTCCATTATTAGAGACGGAAGAGAAAGACTACTATCGCTATTGGATTGAATTTTCGTCGGAGGCATCAGCCGCGATGCGCTACGACGAAGAACTACAGACCATCGTTTTTGATTATTTAGCGCCAAGAAATCCCCGTAACAAAGGGTTGTATTTTGATTATGTACCGGATGGCACATTCGATGCCTTTTTATTCAGAAAAAAAGGTTGGGAATTCAGGGCTGATGTGGATGCCCGCTTGAAGCGCATCAAAGGCGAGGCCAGAAGAACTAAATAAGTGGACTTATTTTCTCATCCAGGATAATATGATTCCGCCAGCGATGGCTGCGTTGAGCGACTCCGCTTGTCCGTATCCGGGTATGCTGATTTCAGCCGAACAGAAATTCAGGCATTCCTGACGCAAACCTTCGGATTCATTACCCAAGAGAAGTAGTCCACCCCCATTAAAATCTACTTTGGAAACATCCATTCCTTTGAGCGAGGCCGCATAAACTGAAATGCCCTTTAAATATTCGATACAAGCCGCTGGTTCACCTTCTTCAACGGGTACCCGAAATACAGAACCCATGGATGCCTGTATACTCTTCGCATTCCAGTGATCGGCGGTACCAGGCGCTGTCCACACACCTTCAACACCAAACCAATCAGCAACTCTCAACAGCGTACCGAGGTTACCCGCATCACGGATTCTGTCGAGGTACATCCAAATGGTATGTTGCCCCGGTTTATAGCTGGGCATCGGAACTTTTTTCCATTCAAATATCCCAACCACAGGGGGCGGCGAGCTCAATTGCGTAATTCGATCCATATCGGTGTCGGCCAACCAAATACGCTCAGTTTGGTCCAAATCGAGAAACAGCTGTGGGATTGTATGCTGCCCATACCAATGGCGCCGAAGAAATAACACCCTACATTGGAAACCTGCACGAACAGCCTCGTCAACCATTTTCTCCCCTTCCACCAGAAAGAGTCCTGTTTGAAGACGATTTTTTTTATGGTGCAATGAAGACGCTATCTTTAAGGCCGACTTTGACATGTTTGCATTCTTCAGAAATTCGTGGTGGCTTGTAATGTTGGCAGGTATGCTTTCATTTTTAACTGGCTGCAAAGTAACGAACTATCTTGAGCCTGATGAAATGTGGGTGATCAGAAATCGGGTGATCGGCCTCACATCTGCCCAACGCGAGGATGTTACGCCACTTTTGAGGCACAAACCGAACAGGCGATTTTTGGGACTTGTGGCCACACGCGCCTGGTGGGATGTGCGCTCGCGCTCGGAAGACCGCAGCCAATTCTCACTTTTTCTGGCCCGTCGATTTGGCGAATCTCCCAATGTTTTCCAACAAGATTACTTGGATGAAAGTTTAAAAAACTTACGTTATTATTTGGCTGATAAAGGCTATTTCCGGTCGACTTTGGTCGTTTCTAAAAGATCAACCGGAGAGAAAAAAATAGAACTCATCTACCGCATCGAACTGGGTGAACGATCAACTTTTGGCGATTTTACCGTAGGTTCAGCAGGCGATAGCATTGATCCATATCTTCGCTTTGCGTTAACACGTCCCGAACATTTTAAACTGAAAAAGGGCGATCCCTATGATGCTGATCAGTTGGACGAACAGCGCACACACCTGACAACATTTTTACGCAATTCAGGATTTTACTATGTCAATAAAGACATGTTGTTCTATAGGGCGGATACTATAACAAGTAACTCTATCACTGACACCGCGCGAAACCGCCAAGCACCAGTAGTGAACATCACATTGAAGCTTCGATTGCCTTCCAATCCGGAACTGTTAAGGCCCTATTCGATAGATCAATTAACTGTTCGAATCAATCCTCTAGCCGGAACGGAAGTAACACCAATCAAGTGCGACAGCCTTCAGGTTGAACGAAATATACAGATAGTCGACTGCAATGGGCAAAGCCTCAAACCCGATGAATGGAAACGTTATTTGACCCTTCGCCCACCTATCCGATTTTCTGAACAGGACATTCGCCAGTTGCAACAGCGAATGTCGGATCTCCGGATTTTCTCCTACACCAACCTCAGGTTAGAGGCAGTAGATAGCCTGCGTCTGGTTCGTCTCTTTTGGGAAGGTAATTTGGCCACCCGCCGGCAACTCCGTCAGGAAACGGAGGTCTCAAGCAGCAGCGTATCCCTACTTGGCCTCGCTCTGAGTCTGAGTCAAACCCGTCGAAATTTATGGCGGTCGGCTGGCATCATGGAGATTAAAGGCAATATTGGTGCTGAATCGCAACAATTGGCAGGAAATACACCTGCACCTTCTACGGGAAACGTCTTCAACACACTGGAGGTTGGCCTGGGATTGGCGTTGAGTCTTCCACGGTTAAGCGCGCCCATAAGGTCATTGTCAACTGTAAATCTCATTGATCCACGCAGCCGCCTGCAATTTCAATACTCTCGTCAAGTACGACTTGATTTTTCTCGGGAGGTTCTTCGTTCTTCTGCGGCCTGGCTTTGGTCCAACCGGGTTCGTGAACGATATGAGTTGGTTCCAGTTGAAATTTCATTGGCCAGAACCTCAGGAAAAAGTGAATACCTCGATTCATTACTACAAACCCTCAACGACCCGTTTTTGAAGTTCAGCTTCACCAATTACGTTAACCTGGCCAGCCACATTTCCTACACCAGCGATCAACTGTCTGCATATGGGAAATTAACCCGTGCGAACATTGAATTTGCAGGAAATCTGTTGAGTCAATTTTTACGTATTTTCCCATCTAGCAACAACCAGGAGAATTTCATTTTTGGCAATACGCCATACTTCAGGTATATCAGAGGTGATTTGGAGTACAGGCGTTATTTAAGCCAAAAAAATAAAAGCGTTCTGGCCAGCCGCATATTCTTAGGTTTGGGATTGCCTTTAGGGAATTCGAACATTTTACCGTTGGAAAAGCGCTATTTTGCAGGAGGCACCAACAGCATCCGGGCCTGGTTAGCGCGTTCGGTTGGTCCGGGTTCATTCGCTGGATATGGCCTTAGAATCGATCAATTTGGCGAATGTAAATTGGAACTCAATTTGGAGGAGCGCTTTCCCCTCATTGGCCAATTGGAGGGTGCCGTTTTCATCGATGCGGGAAACATCTGGACCCTTCGCGACACGACTGAAGGAAAAAGTGAATTGGCCAATTTTCGCTTTGATGAATTTTACAAGGAAATTGCGATTGGTGCTGGTGGAGGATTGCGCTATGATTTTGATTTTTTTGTAATCCGGCTTGATCTGGGCGTGAAATTGTACGATCCAGCCTTTGTGGCTGGCAGACGTTGGGTTGGGGCTCGGCTGAGCGACTCAGATTGGAAACAAGGCGATTGGACAAGGGAATTAAATGGAGTACAGGCGAACACGCGTCAGATTTCCGGCAGGTACCCGTTTACGAGCCTCGTGGTGGGCATTAATTATCCATTCTAGCTTCATTTTTCTACACCATATACCTCCTACCTACTTTATTTATTTTTCCTTATCTTTGCATCCTTAAAATTGTTTACGATTATGATGGCGATTGTTGAGATTAAAGGACAGCAGTTCAAGGTTCGAGAGAACCAATCTTTATATGTTCACAGGGTTGAAGCTGCCGAAGGCGCACAAATTGAATTTGATTCTGTTCTTTTGATGGAAAATGGTTCTGGTGTACAAATTGGCAGACCATACGTACAAGGAGCACGCGTTCGCGCTCAAGTGGTATCCCATGTTCAAGGCGACAAAGTACTTGTCTTCAAAAAGAAGCGCCGCAAGGGTTACCAAAAAATGAATGGTCACCGCCAACAATTCAGTAAACTCAGCATTCAATCGATCGGTTAGTACAAATTGATTTTTATCCATGGCACATAAAAAAGGCGTAGGTAGTTCCAAAAATGGAAGAGAGTCGGAAAGCAAACGACTCGGAGTGAAAATTTTTGGCGGTCAGTCGGCCCGAAGCGGCAACATCATCGTTCGCCAGCGCGGCACCAGTCACCATCCAGGTGAAAACGTTGGGATTGGAAAGGATCATACCCTATTTGCTTTGGTGGATGGTGTTGTGATGTTTCGCAAGGGGATTAAAGACCGTTCATTTGTATCGGTTATGCCGAGGGAACAACATGGCATGGCAACAACCCAAACCGCGTCCCACGCCACTTCAAGCAATCGAGTTGTTTCTCCTTCGGTGGCGGCTACCCCAGCACCAACATATGCCACAAATCAGGAAATAGAAACGGAGACTGACCTAGACGTATCACCTGAATAAATTTTCTTTGAGGTTGATTCCATGGAAAACGCCTCTGAATCGACCGATGAAGCGTCTTCTATGGGAGACAGAGTTGAACCATCAGGAGATAACCAATACAGCATGTACCACATTTGAGTGGTTTATTTCAGGTTCTTCTAGTGACGAGTGTTTGTGAAAAGTCCCACAATCGATTCATTGACCGTCCGTTCGCACCGGGAGTAGCGAATAAATTGATACGGGCCTCTTCCAGCAGTGCATTCATGTGGTCTATTGCCATTTGGTGCACACCCAAATGATCAAATATTTTTTTAACCTCTCTGATTCTTGTTTCGCCGCTGGGTGAAGAATACCATTGAAGTAACGCTTCTCTCGTGACTTCGTCGGCCACTTCCATAGCCCGAACCCGTAGGTAAGAATTTTTGCCAGAATCAATATCACCACCGGGCTTTTTACCGAAAGAATCAGGATCACCATACACATCCAAAACATCGTCCTGAATTTGGAAGGCCAACCCAGCCAGAACACCGAATTCATACAGGCACTTTTGGGCGGATTCGCTAGCCCCCGCCGTAATGGCCCCCATTTGCAGCGAAGCCCCAAGAAGAACTGCCGTTTTGAGCCTAATCATCCGCATGTATTCAGCTGTGTCTACCCATTCACGGTGCTCCATATCCATATCAAATTGTTGACCCGCACACACTTCATCGGCGGTTCGGTTAAAGACAGAGAACAACTGCGACAAACGCGCTCCTTCATACGCCTGCAATTGAGAATAGGCAGCGATCATCAGGGCATCGCCAGACAGAATAGCCGCATTGGCACCGTTGGCCGCAAAAACCGTCGGACGCCCACGTCGAAGTGGTGCATTGTCCATGATGTCGTCATGCAGCAATGTAAAATTATGGAAGAGCTCAACCGCCAGCGCCGCCGGCATGGCATCATCCATTGATCCACCCAAAACGTCTGCTCCAAGCAGACAGAGCATGGGACGTAAACGCTTGCCCCCATGCTCGAGGGTATATTGTATGGGTCGGTAAAGCGGCGCAGGGTTCGCAGGCCATGTTATGGATGAAATGGCTTGATGAATGGCATGCTGCCACACATCGATCGAATCGGTTGACTTGAGATTCACAGATTGGTTCATGTTTGTAAGAAAAATAGTCTTAAAAAGTTAATCCTTGTGGTCCGGGATAAACTCGAAATCGACTTGTCGGGTGCGAATATCTGCCTTTTTCAACAGCACCCGAACCTGGTCGCCCAAACGCAGCTGCAACTTGCTTCGCTGTGCGCGCACACTGAATGTCCTTTCATCAAAAAAATACCGGTCATCGACCATGCTGTTGAACCGCACCAATCCTTCGCCTCTGCTCAGGTGAAGGGTGACAAAAAACCCGAAATCCTGAATGCCACTAACCCATCCCTCCAATAACTTGCCCGTCATTCCCTCCAACATCTCTATTTGTTTGATCTTAACAGAAATTCGCTCGGCTTGCACGGCTGCCTTTTCACGATCACTGCTGTGCACACAATCAGCCTCAACCAACGAGGTCGACATCGGTGGCTTGGTATCGAGAATATCCTGCAATTGCCTGTGGATCATGAGATCGGGATAGCGGCGAATGGGTGATGTAAAGTGTGTATAGTGCGTGAAAGCCAGTCCATAGTGCCCAATGTTCTGAGTGGTATAGCGTGCCTTGGCCATAGACCGAATGGCCATGGATTCCACCACACCCGCCTCAGGCTTGCCCTCTAGTTGATCAGCCAAATCGTTTAAAGATGTTGTTATTTGTTCTCTGCTTCCGACCCGGATTTTGTATCCAAAAAGTGCCGCAAATCGCGCAAAATTATCCAAACGTTCTGGATCAGGTTGATCATGTACCCGATAGACAATGGCGTTTTTATATCGTTCATGTGCTTGTTTGGCCATAAAAGCCGATACACTGCGGTTGGCGAGCAGCATACACTCCTCAATGAGGCTGTGTGATTGAAGATGGGGTTTCACGAAAACCTCTGTGGGCTTCCCCTGTTCATCGAATTGGAACCGAAGTTCCTCCGATTCGAAGCGAATCGATCCCATAGCGAACCGCTTTGCTTTCAATGCCAGGGCTAAACGGTTCAGTTCCAATACCATTTCACCCCAATCAAACACTGATGCTACATCAACCGATCGCTGCTGCACAATCACTTCTTCCGCCTCCTCATAGGTGAGCCGCTTACGCGAACGAATAATGGTCCGACCGTACCACTCATCGTGAACATTGGCATGCCCATCAATCTCAAATACAGCACTGAATGCCAATTTATCCTCATCAGGTCTGAGCGAGCAAACCAAATTACTTAAGTGTTCGGGCAGCATGGGCATCACCCGATCCACGAGGTAGACGGACGTTGCCCGTTCCCGGGCATCGCGGTCGAGCGCACCACCGCATTGTACGTAGTGCGACACATCGGCGATATGAACGCCTAATTCCCATCGGTCATCGCTGAGTTTTCGCAGCGAGAGCGCATCGTCAAAATCGCGTGCGTCGACAGGATCAATGGTGATGGTAGGGATGGACCTAAAATCCCGTCGGCCTTTGGCCTCATTTTCGCCCGGTTCCGGCGGAAACGCGTGCGCTTCATTGAGTGCATCCTGAGTAAAACCAAGCGGAAACCCAAATTCAGCAGCTATGGCCTGCATTTCAGTATCATTATCGCCAGGAGTGCCCAATATTTCACGCAACTCCGCTTGTGGGGTCGGTTGCCCGGATGGCCAATCGATCACCTCAATAACCACCTTCTTCCCTTCATCATCTGTTGAATTTGGGGCATTGTTTAACTTAAAATGCAGCAGATAGCCGGGTAGGTCCACTGCCACCCGCCATGTCGCTCCCTGACGCTGGAGTATGCCTACATAGAAACGACGGGTTCTCTCAATGAGGGCCACAACGTCCACTTTCGGACGGCCGCGTTGGGGGGTTTTGCGAGGGAGTCGTACGACAACCTTATCATCAGGAAGCACGCCCTGCAGACGGTCCTCATTAACCCTCAAATCTTCACCACCATCTGCTCTTCGCAAAAAAACCGAACCACCATTGGTGAACTGTAACCACCCTTCAACGCCCGCAACAGCAACCGGATCGACCGATTTTGTACGAAGTCGGTATTGACCAGGCTCAACTTGTTCGAGAATTTTCTGTACACATAACTTTTCGATCGCCTCTTCCAGCAGAATCCGATCCATAACATCGGTTATGCCCAATCGGACTGATATTTGTTTGGGGTTTAAGGTCTGTTTCCCCTGTTCTTCTCGCATCAAACGGGTTACATCATCGGAGTAGACCCGTAGCCTTCGGTTGCGATCCCCACTTTTCTTGCTCATGCTTACTGTTTTATGCGATAAATTGTGAATGCACCATGGTTGAGGCCAGCAACTGCCGTGTATAGGGATGCTCGGGATTGCTGTATAACTCACTGGCCTTCTTCAACTCCACTATTTTACCGTGATGAAGGACGGCAATCTCATCCGACATATGGTATACAACCGATAGGTCATGGGAGATGAACAAATAGGTAAGCCTCAATGATTGTTGAAGTGATTTCAAGAGGTTCAGCACCTGGGCTTGGACCGACACATCCAACGCAGATACCGACTCATCGCACACCAACAGCATCGGTTCTGCAGCGAGTGCTCTCGCTATCACAACGCGTTGTCGCTGTCCTCCGCTCAATTGCGAAGGATAACGCATGGAAAAATCATCACCCAAGCCAACAGCATCCAGGAGTTCGGTTACCCGAGCCCTGAGCGCATTCTTTGGCCGTAAGCGGTGCACCCATACTACTTCTGATAAAATATCCCCTATTTTTTGGGAGGGATTAAGGCTACCATAGGGGTCTTGGAATATCATTTGAACCAGACGCGCTCGCTTTTTAGGGTCGATCGTATGGGGTTGATACACCGTTCCATTGAGTCGAATTTCACCCCCGTTGGCTGGGGTTAGTCCCACCAATACCCGCGACAAAGTACTTTTCCCAGAGCCCGACTCCCCCACCAATCCAAGTGTTTTTCCGTTTGCAATATGAAGGTCAATGGATTCCAAGGCCATGTGGTACTGCCTCTTTGACCATATTTTGTCTGGCAAAGGATAACGTACGGTCAGCCCCTTGATGTCCAGCATCATGCGGTGTTCCTCCTCCTCCTGAGGCTGACTCGGTCTAATCCACGGTTCGGGGGCCGTCAATTCTCCTTCATCTGTGAGCACGGCTAGCTTCATGTTCTTTTTGGACGGATCGAGGCGACTGCCTAATAAGGCCTGAGTGTAGGTCGATTGAGGATGTCTCAGAACCTTATGGGTTGCTCCATATTCCATTGTCTTTCCCTTACGGAGGACCAAAACGTCGTCTGACATCTGGTCAACCAAACCGAGATCGTGACTAATCAACAGCATACTGAGTCCCCTCGAACGAACGAGTCGTTTGAGTAATTGGAGTATAGAGGCTTGCACCCGTGCATCGAGTGCGGTTGTTGGCTCGTCGGCAATGAGCAATTGAGGTTCACCGACCAATGCCATCGCCAACATGAGCCGTTGCCGTTGCCCACCGCTCAACTGATGGGGATAACTATTAATAATTCGCTCGATTTCGGTAAGCTCGACTTCCTCCAACAGTGGTTTGACCTCATAACGTTCTGAACGCCCTACATCCTGAACGGCATGAACTGCTTGAAAGGACTTCATGACTTTGATGCGCTCCTCGATTTGCACCCCACATTTCATCGTTGGATTGAGGGCTGTCATGGGCTCCTGAAAGACCATCGACATAGAACGGGCACGCAACTGCCTTCTTTGCTCCGAATTTAAGAGCCGCAAATCTACACTTCCCTGAAGCTGGTATGCCTCATTTGGTAAAAAAGGAACTCCATTACCATACCAGCTCATTGTTCCATCCACAATCTTGGCTGTAGGGGGCAACAATCCCATTATTGCCAGAGAGAAAATTGATTTACCAGAACCCGATTCGCCAATCACAGACAATATCTCCCCTTGATTTAGTTGCAGGCTCAAATTGTCTAACACAATTCTGCTCAAAGTATCATATTCAAATGCCACCGTTAGATCATCAACACACAATAATTCCAAAGTTCTTACATTTATTTCTGAGCATAAAAATAGTAAATGCTTTAGTCTCTATGAGAAAAGAAAAGTAAACCCTAATTTTGTCCCCAAATTCAAAAAAATGCAAACTGAAACTTCTTCAAATCGGAATAAACTTGGCTTTCTTCTTATCCTATTGTTGCTTATTAGCACATTGGTTGTTTTGTTCAATATATGGAATAAGAATCGTGAACTGAAGGAGGAATCTCAAAAGCTATTGCTCGAGAAAGAGGTTCAAATCCAGCAAGCCATTAGTGAAATCAACTCATTTAAAGGACAAAACGCCCAGCTTGACTCATTGATAAAAGTTGCCGAGCAATCCATTATTGCCAAAAGTGCCTCATTGGATAGCATGTTGGCTGTAAATCGCGTCACCGAAAGCCAGTTGAGAAAATTTAAAGATGAGAACAAACAACTGGGGTATTACAAAAGACTTTACCTGAAACAAATCGATTCTCTCATTCAGGCCAATCAAGTTTTGGTCGCTGAAAATTCCGGATTAAGGCAGGACTTGAACAATGAGCGTGTCAATACAGAACGGCTGCGTGATGATAACGCAAACCTTTCGAACAAAGTAGCATTGGGCTCAATTTTACGATTAAAAACGGTGAGTTTTAGCGGGGTCCGGATCTCCGGCGCAAATGAAAAGCTGATTAGCAAGGCATCAAAAGTTGAAAAACTCAAAATATGCATGACACTCATGGAGAATGCATTGGCCAAGAAGGGCAATCGTATTATTTACCTCAGAATTTACGACCCAAAAGGTGCTCTGATGATGGTTGACGGTACAGGATCTGGCACCACAACATTACAGGGCAAAGAATTCAAATATACTGCGTTGGCCCCGGTTGACTATAACCAAGAGGACACGCCATTGTGTATATATTGGAATAAAGGTGGTCGATTTGACACGGGAACCTATAAGGTAGAGGTATTTTGCGATGGCTCGTTGATCGGGAACAATTCAATTACTTTAAAGTAAGTCAATCTCGGTCCCATTCCATTCTCCTAGGGCAAAGAAATAATTAGAAGGCACCGATGATACGTGCCAGTGCTTGTATTTCAGGGATTTTATGAAATTCCTCGGCGTCACGATACGACGACTCTAAGTTGGCGCATAGCCGCAACAAAATCTCTGTATTGCTGCACGCTCTATAGTATTGTTCAGAGGGTTCCACCTGCACCATTTTCAAAAATTGATCAACGTCTCTTTTCCCAAAAACCGAGCCCAAATTAAACGCGTTGATATAAAACAAAGGGCGGCGTAGATGAGACTGTTGGGCATCGTCTTTTTTCAATGGACTCATAAAACCGTCCCGTTCCAGATAGGCCAAAACAAAATGCTGGGGTAGATTGACACCATAAATAGGCAGGTCCAGCTTTTGGGCGATCAGCATATACACCAATCCAACCATCAATGGGTTTCCTTTTCTGGTTTCAAGTACTTTATTGATGAAGTTGTTGTTGGGATTTAAATACTCGTCGGTATTACCCCGGAATTTATGCACCCGAAAAAGCACATGGTTGAGGTGTCTCACTTGTTCGAGTGCGGTCATTTGCTCATTGAATCCCATCCAAACCTCGATTCGGATCGCCTGTAGGGTTTGCCTAATGGCCTGTTCATCGAGATTTGGGTATTGGTAACGGGCAATGATGCACAGTGCAGTCAGCAAATCTGATCGGTCGCCCTTCAACCAATCCTTCAAATTGTGTTGAATGTTGTTCCATTGAAGCCTGTGAATGACTTTCTCGAAGCTTCGTCGCTCGTTCACCTCTTCTGTTTGAATCCAAAGATCTTCCAATTGGGCCACAGCTTTCACCCCAAGAGCATCCAAATCCTGTTGCACTTGCCGGTGAATTTCTGGGTCAGGATCGTCCAAAAGGGAAACCATAGCCCGAAGTCGTTCGTCGCTGTACGTGTTTTCAGTCACAACGATAAAAATACGAAATCAGCCTGTGGTTTTCTTGGGGCTAACTTTTTTTCTGCTAACGGAAGAAGCGCCCTTGCTCACTTTTGCTCCACCCTTGACCGGCCTGGAAGTGGCCTCACCCTCTTTGATCAATACCAAACACTCATCGGGTGTTAAAGATGACGCGTCGGTGCCCTTTGGTATTTTGTAATTTCTTCCATTGGCTGAAAGGTAAGGCCCCCATTGTCCGTTCAGCACCTGAATGCCCAACTCCTCAAAATGATGGATGATTTTCTCAGCATCCCTTTTCCGCTTGGCCAGAATAAACTCAATTGATTGCTCCAAGGAAATGGAGAATAAATCGATGTCTTTGGGCAATGAAACATAGGATTGTCCGTGGCGAACAAAAGGACCAAACTTTCCCTTTCCAACTGAAACAGGCAACTCTTCATATGTCCCCAGCGCTTTGGGCAATGCAAAAAGAGGAATAGCCTGCTCTAAAGTAATGTTATTTAAAAACAAGCCGTCAGGTATATTGGCAAATCGCGGCTTAGCTTCCGCGTCTTGGGGGTTTGTCATCTGGGCCAAAGGACCATACCTTCCCATGCGTACCGTAACCACCCAACCCGTAACTGGGTCTAAACCAAGGACCCGCTCACCATTTACAGGTGACACTTCTTTCCCTCCTGCCTCCAGTACAGCCCCATGAAAAGGGCCATAAAAATCACTGATCATCGAATCCCATTGGAGGGAACCGGAAGCAATCTGATCGAATTGTGCCTCGACTTGTGCAGTAAAGTCATAGCGCATGACATCCTCGAAATTCTCCTTCAAAAACTCAGTGACGAGAATCCCAATATCCGTGGGCATTAATTTGCCCTTATCGGCCCCGGTAGTTTCCTCACGTATTTCCTGGGTAATGGCATCAGATTTTAATCGGAGGATGCGATAGCTTCGTTTAAAGCCTTCGAGCTGACTTTTCACTACATAATCGCGCGCCTGAATGGTGGTGATGGTGGGTGCATAAGTAGATGGTCTGCCAATGCCAAGCTCCTCGAGCTTCTTCACCAAACTAGCTTCAGTATAGCGCGATGGCGGTCTGCTGTACCGTTCTGTGGCAGTCACCGCATCGGCGTTGAGCCATTCGCCTGCGGTGAGCCTGGGCAATTTTTTGGAACCCGAATCCTTAGATTTACTATCCTCTTGCTCATCCCGGCTCCCTTCTTCTTCATCCGTCGATTCTAAGTATAATTTCAAAAATCCATCAAACTGAACAACCTCACCCTCTGCCATGAAAAACTCCTGCATGCCCTCTGGCCGCAGTCGTGCTACCGTCTTTTCGAGTTGGGCATCTGCCATTTGAGATGCTAAAGCCCGCTTCCAAATCAACTCATACAGGCGCTGGTGTTCACCATCCATTCCACAATGCTCTATGGCAAAATCGGTGGGACGTATCGCCTCATGCGCTTCCTGGGCTGAGGCAGATTTGGTCTTAAACCGCCGCTGCTGGACATATTGCCCTCCAAAAAGAGCCTGAATTCGATCAGACGCTGCGCCCAATGCAAAATCCGAGAGGTTCACACTGTCGGTTCGCATATAAGTGATTTTCCCTGCTTCATAAAGGTCCTGAGCGAGTCGCATGGTTCGGTTGACTGCAAAGCGAAGCTTGCGTGAGGCTTCTTGCTGTAGTGTGCTTGTGGTGAATGGAGGAGCTGGAGATTTTTTAAATGGCTTTTGCTCGACCGATACAACCTCATATCGCTTGCCCTTCAGTTTGTCCAAAAGCTCATGAGCAGCCTCCACGGTTGGAAGTCGATGCGGCCATTCAGCGTCAAAAGGACGATGATCTGTTGCCCGCATATCGGCCACCACCCGAAACGCAGGCGATGATTGAAACTTCATGATTTCATGCTCGCGTTCGGCCACCAAGCGGACGGCCACCGACTGTACGCGACCTGCTGAAAGTCCAGTCTTAACTTTTCTCCACAGCACGGGGGATAGTTCGAAGCCCACCAACCGATCGAGAATTCGACGTGCTTGCTGCGCATTCACCAAATCAATATCAATTCCCCTTGGATTTTGGACAGCATGCTGGATCGCGCTCTTGGTAATTTCATGAAAAACGATCCGACGCACTTTTTCATCGGGCAATTCGAGTACTTGTTGCAGGTGCCAACTGATGGCCTCACCTTCTCGGTCTTCATCGGAAGCGAGCCAAACCATATGGGCCATTTTGGCAGCCTTACGCAACTCACCCACGCGTTCCTTTTTATCTGCTGGCACCTCATAGAGGGGTAAAAACCCCCGTTCAACATCGATGGCTTTGTCGTTTTTGACCAAATCACGAATATGCCCATAAGACGATTTCACAACGAAACCCTCGCCCAAATAACCTGCAATAGTCTTTGCTTTGGCGGGTGACTCAACGATCACGAGGTTCTTGGACATAAGCGACGGTCTTTGGTTAACGAGGTGCAAATATCGACATAAGTGATACGTCAAACCAAACCTGACTGGAATTTCAAAAATAATTAGGGATTATGCGATACTGCGCTGGCAGGGATTTTGGTTAGTTTTGCGGCATGGAATTGACCCAGACTATTCCAGGCGGCACCCTCAGTGTGGTGGTGCCGGCCTATAATGAAGCAAGAACGCTGACCACCTTACTTGACCGGGTTTTTGCTGCTGAGCCGGGTGTCGGGATCATGCTGGAAGTCGTGGTGGTGAATGACGCATCCACTGATCATACAGGAGCTATCGCAGAGGAATACATCAAAACGCATCCAGAACGCAACATTCAACTGATTCATCATCCCCAGAACCAGGGCAAAGGCGCGGCTCTGCGCACCGGAATTTCGAAGGCCTCGGGGGATTGGGTGGTCATTCAGGACGCAGACCTAGAATACGACCCCAGAGAATACAAATTATTGCTATCCCCTATTGTTATGGGCGTGGCCGATGTGGTCTACGGATCCAGGTTTATGGGCGGCAGGCCACATAGGGTATTGTTTTTTTGGCACACCATTGGCAACAAATTCCTTACATTCCTGAGCAATATGTTGACCAACCTCAACCTCACGGATATGGAAACCTGCTATAAAATGTTCCGTCGTGAGGTGGTGCAGTCGCTCCCACTCAAGGAAAATCGGTTTGGTTTCGAACCTGAGGTCACGGCTCGAATTGCCAGAATTCCCAACATTCGAATTTACGAAGTGGGCATTTCCTACTATGGCAGGACCTACGCCGAAGGAAAAAAAATAAATTGGCGCGACGGATTTCGGGCGATTTACTGCATCCTTAAATACCGGTGGGCTCCTTAACTACGAAAGAGATTCGACATTTCGCCCATCATTGGGGCTGGGCTTTATTTCTCGTTGTTTCCCTCCTACCCCTGCTTTGGACCGGAATACATCAAGAAATCATGGAGGTCGACAGCGCTCAATACGCTTCTATGTCGCGGGAGATGTTGGTTGGTGCGCCCCTAACCGAGCTCACAGAGCACGGGCAGCGCTATCAGTCGCGGGGCTACCCCGATAAGCCCCCGTTAATTTTCTGGACTGGTGCATTGGGCATGTGGTTGTTGGGGCCCACTGAAGCCGGCTTCAGGTTGTTTTCATGGTTGGCAGCCGCATTGTCCATCTGGGCAATCGGAAATTGGGCGCGGCTTCTATGGGGACAAGCAGCAGTGTGGCCAAGTCGTTGGGTTTATGCCTGTAATCTCGGCATGCTGTTGATGAACGTAGATCTGCGAACCGATAGTTTGTTGTTGGGCCTTACCACCCTCGCTCTTTGGCAAGGTCAAGCGTTCCTATTCCAACGGGGCACCGGTTCGCTAGTTGGTTTTATACTGTCACTTTCACTGGCCTTAATGGCC
Source organism: uncultured Bacteroidota bacterium (assembly GCA_903908015.1). GTDB lineage: Bacteria > Bacteroidota > Bacteroidia > UBA7662 > UBA7662 > F1-60-MAGs140. Next base: position 4,493 of record CAIVQI010000011.1, on the reverse strand, counting down.
AAAGGACCTATAGCTGCGGTTGCCGTAGTTGTTGGGCTACTTCCCTCATGGCCTATGGTGGAGCGATCAAGAAAATCCCAAGCGCATCCTTTGGCAACATCTCCTTTACACACCATACGATTGATTCCCGCCTTATTGATGGTCATTTTGGGCGTTTTTCTCTTGTTGTCCCCCATGCTGTGGGGACTATACAACCAATGGGGCTGGCACGATGGGGTGCGCTATTACCTATGGACCCAGAGTTTTGGCCGGATCACTGGTGAGAATCCCTGGGCCAATCAGCCCGACCCCCTTTTTCTTACGGGCAGCCTGGCCTGGTCATTTTTACCATGGACCTTGATTTTGGTGGCATCACTCGTTTATGCTGTCAAATCCTGGCGCATTGAAAAGTGGCATTATGCTGGCCTTGGGGCATTAATGGGCTTGATCATGCTGACAGTCGCCCTGTCGGGCAGTGCCTATCAACTGCCCCATTATATCTATATAGTGTGGCCTTTTGCTGCTGTATTGTGCGGCAGAATGCTCAGCGCCACACGGGTCAATAAGTACCTTTGGTTGGGGCACAACGCGTTGCTTATTTTATTGCTGCTCGCGGTGGCGGGACTTACAGCACTCGTGGCCATTCGTCCGGTGGCGTCAATCGCCATCGGTTTTGCATGGCTGGTGATCTCCTACTTGGTCATCAGAGGTCGTTTTACGGGAAATCATGCCCTGTTGGCACACACCGTGGCCATGTTCATCTTGCTTTCGGCTGCATTGCTGTTGGTTTTTTACCCCAATGTACTGCCCTACCAAGCCAGTGTCCGTGCGGCCCAATGGTATCGCTCGCAATCTGATGATGATCCCATTTGGATTTTGGGATGTGGGGATGAGAGCCTGCATGCTATGCACTTCTATGCGAGAAGGATTGTGCCCGTAGCGACAAAACCCACCGAGCTTCCTCCGACAGCAGCCTGGGTTTACACGGACTCTGAGGGCAAGGCACACCTGAGCCAATCGGGTCGTACAGCCGATACGCTGCAGGTATTACCCTTTACTAGGGTCACCACCCTCAAGCCTGATTTCTTTCATCCACAAAAGCGGGAAAAAATATTAGAAAATCGCTATCTGATTCATATTCAGCCTATTTTTGCACCCGCTCATCCATGATTCCCCATCATCTACCCGAACCACTCTACAACGCGCTCTACGGGCTTGCTTGCGAACGGAAACAGGAGTGTTATTTGGTTGGCGGGTATGTACGAGACATACTCCTTCAAAGACCGGTGAAAGATGTGGATATTCTCGTTGTTGGGGGTGGAATCGAATTTGCGCATGAATTGGCAAAGCGGCTGCCTGGCGTGCCTCAAGTTCATTTTTATGGTCAGTATGGAACAGCCATGTTGCATACCCATGACTTAGACGTTGAATTTGTTGGGGCGCGCAAAGAATCATACCGCGCAGATTCGCGCAAGCCCTTGGTGGAAGATGGAAGCCTTGAGGATGACCTCAATCGACGCGACTTCACCATTAATGCACTGGCCATGCAAATTTGGCCAGTACCTGGCAAATTGATCGACCAGCATGGTGGCGTCAAGCACCTCAATGAAGGGGTGATTGTTACGCCTTCACAGCCCGAACTGACCTTCAGCGATGACCCACTAAGGATGCTCAGAGCGATTCGTTTTGCGAGTCAACTTGGATTCAAAATCGAGGAGAAAACGCTACAAGGGATTCGTACCAGTGCCCATCGGATCGACATCATCTCAGCCGAGCGCATTTCAGATGAGCTCAATAAAATTATCCAATCAGCACGTCCCGACGTAGGATTCGACCTGTTGATGGACACCGGACTGCTGGAACGGTTTTTTCCTGAAATGGCCGCCCTTCGGGGCGTTGAAGTAGTGCAAGGCATGGGGCATAAAGACAATTTTTACCATACGCTGCAAGTATTGATGAATATGCTGCCGCAGAATCCCCCGCTTTGGTTGCGCTGGGCTGCGCTTTTGCACGACATCGCAAAGCCACCCACGCGTAAGTTTGACCCCAATATAGGCTGGACCTTCCACGGGCACGAAGACCTGGGGGCGCGCATGGTACCTCAAATATTTCGAAGGCTCAAACTTCCGCTCAACGATGATATGCGGCGTGTTCAAAAATTGGTCCGATTGCATTTAAGACCCATTGCCCTCACCAAGGCCACCGTCAGCGACTCTGCAGTACGCAGGTTGATTTTTGAGGCTGGAGCGGAGGTTGATGCCCTGATGATTTTGTGCAGGGCAGACATCACCTCTAAAAATGAGCGCAAGGTTCGAAGGTACCTTGAGAACTTTTCATTGTTGGAAGAAAAACTTCGATTGGTCGAGCAAGGCGATCGCATTCGCCTTTGGCAACCACCAGTTGGCGGCCATGACATCATGACGCGATACCAATTACCTGCTGGTCCTCAAGTGGGCAAATTAAAAAATGCTTTGAGGGAGGCGATCCTTGAAGGTGATATTGAAAACAACCCCACTGAAGCCATTAAATTTTTAGATAAAAAAGCCCTTAGCATGGGGTTGACCGCATGCAACTAGTTCGTTTATTTGACACAAAAATCCTCCCTTCATGGCCATATATCGTTTTCGCATAGAGATTGAAGATCATGACAATCTCTTCAGAGAAATCGAAATTAAATCTTCGCAAACCTTTCAGGATTTGCACTTCTCCATTTTACAAGCTTATGGCTTCGACTTGAAGCATCCTGCTTCATTTTTTTATAGCGACGACCTATGGCATATGGAGGATGAGATCGCATTTGAGTTATTGCCCTATAGCCAAATTTCCGGTGCATCCCCCATGTCGAAAGTCAGAATTAGTGACTATATCGATGATCCACACCAAAGATTCCTCTATGTCTATCAATCCGACGAGGGATGGGTTTTCCTCACGGAATTGGTGCATATCAGTACCGACGCCCCAAAAGCCGGAGAAAATTACCCCCGCATGGTGAAAAGCATTGGTGAGGCACCGAAGCAATACCCAGTAAAACCGGTTTTTCGTCCAATTCCCGACGACGTTCCGCTCAACGTTGTAGATGAATTGACAGATGCTGCTGCTGAACCGGCAGCCGACGATTTGGTTGTGTTTGAAACCCTCGAAGCAGGCGCACAGCGCGCACCGAGGGAGGCCGATGATGACCCGCTAAGTTTAGTTACCGAAGTAGAACTAGGTGTCGATGCAGATGACCTTCATGACCTGGGCGATGATCAGTCCGACGAAGATGGGATCACCGACGATGACGATCAAGACGATCAACAGGATGACGATGAAGGTTTTGATGATGACGAATATTCACAGGGCAGAGGAAGAGGACGTCGGAGTTCGACCTATGACAGCGATGATTATTAAAATTTCACCGCCAACTGTCGTCTTCTATTCATCACTCAAAGAGTCATTCACCAGCCCAAAAATTATTGGTGGTGGTGGTGGGGCCCACCGCCTCGGGCAAAACAGCGTTGGCCATCCAACTTGCTGAACGATACAAAACCGAGATCGTTTCATTTGATTCGCGTCAGTTTTACCAAGAAATGCCTATCGGCACTGCCGCACCGTCAAAAGAGCAACTCAATCATATTCGCCACCATTTTATCGCCGATCGAAGTTGCCAGCAACCGCTGAATGCAGGCGCTTATGCGCGAGAAGCCTCACCTCTTGTGGAGAACTTACTGAACAAGGTTCCGGTGGTTGTAGCTGTTGGGGGTAGCGGACTTTTTTTGCGTGCGCTCATTGAAGGCTTTGATGACATGGGGGTTGTTGACCAGGGCGAGGCACGTCAATATTGGACTGAGTTTTTCCAGCATCAGGGCATTGCTGCGCTACAAGCGGAAGTCAAAAAACGAGACCCGAAATACGCAGAAACGGCCGATATGAACAACCATCAAAGACTCATTAGGGCATTGGAGGTAGAACAACTTACAGGAATTCCTTATTCTCAACACCGAAGCGGGCACAAGAAAGTCCTGCCGTATGGCGTTTGCATGATCGGACTTAACCCAAACCGAGAGGTGCTTCACCAGCGTATTTTTGAAAGAACCCAAGGCATGATCGCAGCGAATTTGGAAGCCGAAGCGCGTAAACTGTATCCACTGAGGCATTTAAAAAGCCTACAGACCGTGGGCTATTCGGAGTGGTTTCAGCATTTTGATGGCGTACTGGCACAAAACGAGGTGGCCACGCAAATTTTGTTTCACACACGCAGTTATGCGCGTCGACAACTCACATGGTTCCGAAGAATGGAAGGCGTTTCTTGGTATGAGGATGCGCAAAATCCCCGGATCGCTCAGCATGTTGACGCATTATTAACACGATGAAGGCCAAGGCCGATGGATTCCATACAGACTTTATTTTGGCCACTCATCTATTTCTTGAACTATGGAGCAATATTACCACCCCGAATTGCCCAATGAGGGCTACATCCAACTTCGGGATGACGAAGAACGACATTTGTTGAAGGTTCGCCGGGCCCGCATTGG
>CAIVQI010000010.1 GCA_903908015.1 uncultured Bacteroidota bacterium | reverse complement strand
CAGCATGATCCCATTGACCGCACCGATTCTGATGGCAGTTCGCTTGCCTTTTGGGGTGCCCGCCTGGGAATTGGCGCTATCCATGTCGCTGATGGTGGTGGGATTTCTGGCAACGACCTGGATTGCCGCGCGCATCTATCGGGTGGGGGTGCTTATGTACGGTAAAAAGCCCACATTCAAGGAGTTGTTGAAGTGGATTACCTATAAAGTATGAGGCGGTTTTATCATGTTCTGATAGGTCCGCTTGGTACATGTCTTTTCCTGCTCTCGTCTCCGTCCCCTTCAGCGGCACAAGGCCAGTCGCTGAACCCAAAATATTTACCTGCCCCTAAAGCCGATGTGCAGGTGGTGCACCATAAGGGCTATTCATTGGGCTACGCCGAGGAGCATGAGCAGGCAAGTTGGGTGGCCTACTTGATGTCGCGTGCACGCCTCATAAAAGTGGCCCAAAGGAACGATGATTTCCGTCCGGATCCGTCCGTGAACACGGGAACAGCGGTGACGGCCGACTACCAAGCGTCGGGCTACGACCGGGGGCATTTGGCTCCGGCGGCGGACATGGCGTGGAGCGTGGCCACCATGAGCGAAAGTTTCTTTTACAGTAATATGAGTCCACAGTTACCCGGTTTTAATCGAGGGGTGTGGAAGAGACTGGAGGATCTTTTTCGTGATTGGGCGGGACTCTACGACAGCCTTCTGGTGGTGACGGGACCAGTTTTGTCGCCCCAACTTCCGACGATTGGCCTGAATCGGGTATCGGTCCCTGAATTTTATTATAAAGTGATGGTCGACACCGCCAGCGCGCGCAGACAAGGCATCGGATTCTTGCTTCCCAACGCCTCCTCCCAGCTGCCATTATCGGCTTTTGTGGTGACCATCGACAGCGTAGAGCGGCTCACAGGCCTCGATTTTTTTCATTCGTTCCCAGACAAACTCGAGAAATTACTGGAACATGATGTATGCATGAGCTGTTGGGATTGGACACCGGCTCGAATTGCAGCGGATGACCCAGCCAACAGCCGAAGTGCAGGTGTGGCTGTCAGCCAATGCAGGGGAACCACTAAATCCGGTAACCGCTGCAGAAACAGCACCCGAAGCGCGTCAGGCTATTGCCATCTCCACGACTAGAGTGTAGAAGAGACAAAAGCAAGAAGTTCTTTTTGGGTAGACCGTTGGTGGTCATCGGCATACCACTTATGTAGCCATTCACTGTAGTTGTCCGCTGTTTCCGGATTCGATTTGAGTTGAACAACCAAGTCTTGAGCAGCCTTGGGTCGAGGTCCCCAACTTCCCAATACCTCAAATTGCTCATTCAACTGAATGATCTTGGGCACACTACGGCTGCCGTTGGTGAGAAACGCATCGATCAGCGCAGGATGTTCATCGCGAAATACAACCCGCGTTTCTAGACCACCTCCCGAAGCATTCGTGAACGACTCAATAACGGGCGTGATTTGCGCCCCATCCCCACACCAAAATTCATTGATGACCAGCCAATAGCGTTTGTGATCAGTTCTGGTATTGGCTTCACCTCCATGTTGTACCGCCGGGGCTGATGTGAATAAACTTCGCAGCGCATTCAAGGTGTCTGTGTCAAGTTGGGTGGTTTTTCTCAGCCTTTTCACGCGTTGGTTGTTGATGGCGTAATAGGCTAGATAAGGATCATCGGCTTTGGGTTCAAAGGCCATTAATGAATCAAGGTACGCACCAATTGGCATGGCCAGATGCCAGTAATCCTGAATCGAAAGAGGGGATGGGTTCATAGATCATTCAATTCAATTAATGCGCCATGTCCAAGTTGCCCGCCAAATTGTCATGCTCGAATAAAAACATGCTCGAATAAAAAATCAACTAACTTTAAACCATGTAAGTTGTTGTATGTCTATTGCCCGATAAACTTAAAATAAACGTATGAAAAAACTGTCCTTTTTTGCCTTATTCACGCTATTGGTGGGTATGGCTTTCGCCCAACCCTGGCACAACCACGGCCCGTCTGTTCGCATTTATGGAACGGTGACCGATACGGCAGGAATGCCTGTTCGAAACATGATGGTGGCAGCGCTCGATACTTCAGCGATGCCACCTATTTTTATGTCTATGCCGACCAACCACATGGGTCAGTATAACATGTACCTGCGTGGACGCAATGGCGGCGGCACCTTTCAACTTCGTGCAGTGGATTGCGCAGGAAACATTTACAGCAACAGTGTATCATACACCAACAGCGGGCAGTTTCAGCGCGACTTCACCGTTGCGTGTCGCCTGCCACAGCCCGGTGGTCCCGGTGGCCCGAATCCTCCGCACCCCCCGCACCCCCCGGTTGCCCGTCCTTGCCACGCCAGCTTTGCTGCATCTCCCGATACGGGATTTGGGGGATTGGGCGTTCGCCTGATGCCGCACATGCGCGACACTACTCTGACGTATTCTTGGAGTTTTGGCGATGGCAACACCTCCAGCAGCATGATGGTCAACCATCAGTACGCCGTAGCCGGTACCTATACGGTTACCCTGGTGGTCAGCCGCACCAGTCCTGCTTGTTCAGATACGGAGAGCCGCGTATTGGTCGTTCCCCGTCCACCGATTGTAAATCCTCCCGTAAATCCTTGCTTCTCTCGCTTTGATACCCGCACGGACACCACCCTCACGGTTTCCCTGAGGGCGCGTAATTTTGATACGACGGCTACCTATAGCTGGGACTTTGGCGATGGCAACACCGGTACGGGTCGCATCACTTCGCATACCTATGCAGCATCGGGTGTGTACGTTGTACGCCTTGCTGTCAGCAATGCAGCCGGTACTTGCAGCGACACGTCGCTTGCGCGGGTTGCAGTTCCCCGGTCACGCCGCTGGCACCACCCGGTACATCCCGCCGTTTGCAATGCATCGTTCCGCTCTTGTCCGGATACCGTTGCCCTGGGCGTTCGCTTCATGGCTCGTTTCTGGAACCCACGCCTGCAGTATGCCTGGACCTTCGGTGACAGCACAACAGGTACCGGTGTTCGTACCAGCCACACGTATTCAGCGCCCGGCATCTATGTCGTATGCCTCACCGTGTCTGACTCGGCCGGTAATTGCTCGAACCAGTATTGTGATTCGATCGAGGTTACCGCTCCTTCTCCAAGCCCAACCCCTCGTGTTGCGGGCAACGCATCTACTACAACCCTAACGCTCTCAGCTTATCCTAACCCAATGGGCGATCAGATTAATGTGGTATTTGGTTCTTCCGCAGCCGGCGTTGCCGACATCCAGATTCACGACCTCGCCGGTCGCCTGGTTACGACAAATTCGGTTTCCGTACAAGAGGGCGCCAATCGTTTTGACATGAATGTAGTCGGTTTGGTACCTGGCTATTACATGATGACTGTTTCATCCGGAACGCAGCGTGAGTGGTTGCGATTGGTGAAGCGTTAATGCTTAGTGATGAACAGATTGAATGACAGGCCCCGCACGAAAGTGCGGGGCTTTTTCATTGTATTTGATCGAGTGAGTGTTCCCTAGACGCACGGGCGCAGGTG
>CAIVQI010000009.1 GCA_903908015.1 uncultured Bacteroidota bacterium | reverse complement strand
CGTCGTCGCAAAGTGACGTAACTTTTCGACTGCGCGATCTTGACCGATGAACTTCGACCAGACTGAACCCATTAAATGCCGAGTCTTTCTTGAACTGCAGCCGAAATTATTTTTTCGTGATGAAATAAATTGAACGTACCTTCCTCGAGTGTTGGCTGGAAGTATTCATTCATCGCGGCGATGTAGCGTGCGGTCGACCTATAATTCTTCGGCATGAACCACTTGTGCGCGACACTGTCAGATGCATGGAAATAATTATTGAGGTCGGCCCTTCTAAAACCATAAATCGACTGCTTGGGATCCCCAATGTAGAACACCACATGCCCAGTGCCAGGCTGCCCAAAGACTCCGGAGAAAATCTCAAACTGCAAGGGGTCTGTATCCTGAAATTCATCGATAAATACAGCTCGAAAACGCTCGCGCAACAAATGAGTGAGGACACCCTGCTCGAGTTCCTTTTCCGCGGAAATGACATCGCGCATGCCTTGAATCATATCATCAAAAGTCACCATTCCGTCCTGCTGCTTTCGCTTGTCCAATGCAGAAGCGATCTGCCGGTGCAAAAAATGTGCGAGAATGTTCACTGAAATGGACACAAGTGACTCTCTAAATTCACTGGCAGCTGTTTTTGTGTTGGTTGGAATCAAACCGATTTGCTTGCGAAACCAATCGATCCAATCGGAAATCGAACTGAACTTTGGAATCACCACGCCATCCACCAAAATCACCTGACCATTCAATCCGCCCTGAACCAGATCGCGAACCCGCTTCATGGTGAAACCCTCATCAAACATCAATTTCAATATGTCGCCCGGCAAGGTCGTTATTTGCTCGCGCCAGGCCGCATAGAAAGCATCGTCGATCAACATGTTCCACGCATCAGGTTCCACGGTTGCGGCCCGAAACACCTGCTTCGATTCAAAAGCGTATTCGGCCAACATTCGGGCGCAAAAGCCATGGATGGTGTAGACACTGGCCTTATCAAAATCCAGTTGCGCATCCTCCACGAGCCTCAAAGGAACACCAGCATCGTCTTGGGCATGGCCCAACGCCTCATCCACTACCCTTTTCACCCCTGCATCCACGTCATTTGCCTGGTAGCGCAAACGGCGTTCTGCATCACGCAGAAAAGCCCGCAAACGGACCTTCATTTCAGCGGCTGCATCGATGGTGAAGGTCACCATCAAAATCTGATCGATCGACATCCGTTGTTCGAGGATCAGCCGCAAGGCAAGCATGGCCACTGAATGGGTTTTGCCCGTGCCCGCGCTGGCTTCAATCAGGTTGGTGCCCTCCAAGGGCACCTCAAACACATCAAATTCTTTTAAATCCCTGTTCATAGTCAAGCTTATTACTTTTCCTTCTGTTTTTTAGATTTACCCGACGGGCGCTTACCCAAATCCCATCGACGGAAAAACTCGGTCGTCAATTCCTCGATCAGCTGGTCCATTTGAGTAAAACCTTCTTGGGTAAACAATTCTGCCTCACCGTTTGGCCGCTCAACAATGGCCTGCCAATAGGGATCGCTGGTTATGGGCATTTCGGGGTTCTCCTCACCTTTGGAAGAATGATACGTTCGCTCCAAATTCTCAAGGGTGAATTTCAGAGGCTTTTTCCGTTTGAATTCTGCTAAGGGCAAATAGAACGGCAATGGTTGGCGTTGCCCTTCCTCAAAATAACGCAACAGCTGTGGAATGTGTTGCCTTGCAAAATCCTTGAGTTCTTGATCACCCAAAATGTGGGTCGCCGTTACCTGATCCACAGTTTTCACCGGGTAAATTAACAAAAGATTGTAGCATTCAGCTTCTGCATCTGCTTGGGCCAGTGCCACAAGTAGTCGGATCCACTCCCCCATGGCACGTTTCATGATGTTCTTGGATGGAATCAGCCGCACTATATCTTGGCCATAAAGCCCAATCTGACCATTGATGGATCGGCACGCATCCACTGGGTATGCCACATTGAGGATGACCTCATGAAAATCACTGATTAAGGAATTTCGTGTGTCCAACATCAAACGAGCTTCTTCATATAAGTGCTCGGTGAGCACGCGCCCCACATGGGCTAAGGGCAGTCGACCACTTCGCTTGCGCTTGTCGGTCCAGACATCGCGCTCCTCTTCGCGCGACAAATCGGATTCAAGAAATTCTGACTTGATGATATACTTCTGCAGATGGTCCAGATCGAACCACTCATGTTCACGCAGGCGCTCCTCCACATCGTTATAGTAGACCCCTTGTTGTCGGTTGAAGTAATCACGTATGGGGTGTTGAAAAAACCCACACAATCGGTCCAATTCATAGGAATGAGATTGCACGACCTCCTCCCGAGCTGTTGGGTTTGCTGTGGATCGTCCAAGCGACTGGCACCACATTCGGGTCAGATAATTGGGTGAAAACACCGAATCAGGGCGGTTGTAGGCCCTGCTGAAGACATGCAGGGGATGTATGACCACTGCTTTCCTTCGATATGCATTGGGATCAGTGCATTTCGTGGCAATGTAGGCCAAAAGCTCTTCAACAAGCGATGAGGGGGGCACCTCCGTACCCCTTTGGGCATCACGCGCCAAAAAACTGATGTACAAGGTATCGCGCGCCGCCATAAGGGTCTCCAAAAAGAGGTGTTTATCGTTTTCGCGCGGATTGCGGTCACCTGCCTGATGATTTTTGCCACCGAGTAGGCTAAAACTAAGGTTGCTCTCCTGCCTCGGAAATCGATCGAAATCCATGCCCAGCAATGCAATGATCCGAAAGGGAACGCTGCGCATGGGCACCATCGAGCAGAAGCATATTCCTTTGTCGGTGAATAGGCTACTCCGCTGCTCAAGCGAAAGTCGAACCAGGAAAACTTGCCGGAAGGTTGAAAAACCAACGATCTCCCCCACCGCCCAATCATCCATCCGCAACAACTGATCCTGAATCTTCATCAATCGTCGGTAGTCGTCATCATCGTCGTCTTCGGCCAAAACCAATTGCCGAACGCAATCATTCAGGTAGTTGGCCCAGTCGGACAAGCTTCTGGCCTGGTTTCGGGCAGCGATGATTTTTTTAAGGGTGCGCACAAAATCAGCCAGGCGAATTCGGTCGGCCATATCAGCCCCTTCAGCTGTGTCGAGCGGCAGGATCTTGCGTCCATCAATTTCAAAGTCAACCCCGCCCGACATACACAAACCATAAATCATTTTCTGCAGACCATAGTCCCACCCCACCATCCAGCGCTCCGAATCGTGGGCCTGCATGTCCCATTCCGATTGATGGTCGGTCTCCAAACCGAAGTAGATCGCCGCCTCCCGAACAGCTCGGCGCACCTCCTTCATGTCCTGAATGCCAAAACGAGCACGCACACGGGGTGACTCGAGCAAGGATATGACTTCCTCAGACTTGAAGGTGTTGGGGTCGATCGATAAAATCCCACGGATGTCGGTGAACAAGGTATTCCCTCTGTCGATCGATTCATCGGCTATAGAGTATGGTATTTTAACAGGACCCGATTCAAAAACAGCCCGAATAAAGGGCGCATACCGATCAATATCGGGGGTCATGACCACCACATCACGTGCGCCAAGACTTGAATCTTTGGCGAAGGCCTTCAATAAGTGGTTGTAGAGCACCTCAACCTCACGCGCTGGTGTGTAGCAGCCGACGAATTGAAGAGAATCGTCGGCCTCAGGCGATGCTCCGAACATCGACCTTTGATCATCCGTTTTGTTCCATCGAATGTCGTTCTGTATTTGCCGCAACAGACTATTGCCCGCATCATGCTCCTTCTTGCAATCGTCCTCGTCGAGACACTCATAGCGGTTCACATAAGCATCGTGCTCGGTCAACAAGAAGAAACTCTCCCTTAAAATTCGGCCCCAACGCTGCAGGAGGGGGTTCACCAGTGGACCTGAATCGTCGGTTAGGGGTTGAACTGACTTTCGCCAGGCTGCTATTTTCCGGTTCACGGGTGCTTCCATCCAATATTCATGGGGTGCCGGGTTCAGCAGGTAGAACCGTACTGGAATGATCCTGGATAGACTGAAAAACAACTCGAGATAGAAAGGTGTGACGATAGCCAGACCGAAAAAGTTCATGGCCTGATACCGCAGTTTAACTTTGTTTTGTCCACCCTCGGTATTGAGTGCCGATAAGACCGCCTCCGCCATAACTGTTCGATCGGCATAGTTGGCATCTGCACGATCCCGTATAATAGCCCAAAGGTCTGACTGCCATTCCTTCCTAAAATGCTCCTTATTCCATTTTTGAATGACCTGATGCCTGTAAATCTGGTATTGATCGAACTGATCAGCCATTTCCATGGCCAGTGACATTCGTCGGGTTTCACTATTGCGGTAATAGCCGGCTATTTCTTCATGCCTGGATTGAAACTCAGGGACTGCAAGGGCGGAGTATATCATCCATACCAAGGCCTCGCGCTCTAAGGCCCGGGGCGACAACGGACACAAGAGCTTGTATAGGTCGACCAACACGTCGTTGGTGCGCAAAAAACAATCGTTGAGGGATACCCCTCGGGCACGGGCCAAGCGCTCCCGCAACCAGCCGTCCATTCCATCGGTCTGGGTAATGATCCATCTGGGGTCGAACACCCCACCTTGTTCGTTGTCGAGGTCGTTCACCAAACGATCGCACAATTTCTCCAGCGCGGAGGATGCATAAAGCTCTATTGCCATGTTCTTTATTCTTTTTTATTTCGCTATTCAAGCCTACCTCAGACGTTCTGCGAGTCCGGATATACGCTGTATGTTTCGTTCTACCCCTGCCATGAACACGGCTTCAGGTCCCCAAACCGCCAAATGCTTTCGGGCCCTTGTAATTCCAGTGTAGATTAATTCTCGGGTAAGGAGTTTGTGCTCTTCCCGTTCTGGCAACACCATCAAGACGCGATCAAATTCGGAGCCCTGGCTTTTGTGGATGGTCATGACGTAGGCTGTTTCACAGGCACCAATGGCCGAGGGATGAATTGAGCGCAACCCACCTCCTTCCTCATTGGCTTCGAACCACACCCGCAGTTGTCCGTGGTGAGCGGGATCAGGTCGCACCAAGCCAATATCCCCGTTAAACAGGCCCAGCGCGTAGTCATTACGGGTCACCAACAACGGTCGATTTCTGTAAAATACCTCCCTTTGTCCGATCAGCGACGGATACCGCTGCCGCAAAGCCTCTTCTATCTTGAGGTTGAGTGTGTGGAGACCCTGCTGCCCCTCCCGGACGGGCGTGAGCACGCGGTACTCCTTAAACCGATGAAGGGCCTCAGCAACATCCTCTGCCTCCAGGTATGATTTATAGGCCTTGAGTACATCCCCCAATACAGACACCCACGCATCCGAACCTCCGCCGGGGTACCACATCAACTCATTTTCATTCGGTGGATGGCGCAGCACATCCACTGCCTCAGGTGCTTGTCCACCCAACACCGCCCGCGCCAGGCGTCCCACGCCGCTGTCCGTCTTGAAGCGGTGACTCCACCTCAGCTCGGTGATGCATCGACCCAGCGGTGACCACTCATCCGATTCGGCCTCAGGCCCAATTTTTCGTTGCGGATGAATCACGAATTGGTTGATGCGTTCGCGCTCGCCGGGAGCAAACCGATTCAAGGCTCCTGCAGATGCACATAGATCGCCCAGGAGACTACCTGATTCCACCGACGCCAACTGGTCTTTATCACCCAACAATAGCAATCGTGTTTCTGGGGCACAGGCTTCGAGCAATTTGGCGAACATCGGCACATCCACCATCGAGGCCTCATCAATGACTACCCAATCATACGGCAAGGGCCTGTTCCGATTGTACTTAAAATAAATGGAATGGGGCACATAGCCCAACAAGCGGTGTAAGGTAAATGGCTTGAGTCCACCCAACCAAAGTTGGAGATCTGCTGTTAGGGGCCCTGATTGCTGCCGAATCGACTCCAGCATCCGCATCGACGCTTTGCCTGTTGGCGCGGCCAAGGCCACCCGGGCGTTGGGATTGAGGCGGTGCACACCTTCCAACAGGCGTACCAAGGTGGTCGTTTTGCCTGTGCCCGGTCCGCCTGTAATAATACCGAAATCGCTACACAGCGCACGTATCACCGCGGCCGTTTGCCAATCGGTCTGATTGAATCCGCCATCTCCCGATTCGGAAATACCAACAGCCGGTGTGTATCCTGCGTCACGCAAAATCACCAATTCATCTGCACGCTCGTTCCATTTCAACCGCGACCGCTCAGCCCGTGCCCGGATACGCTCCACAATCTCGGTCTCATAAAGAAAATATCGTTGCAAATACAACATTTCCTTGTGGCACACGAACGGCTTGACGTGCGCCTCATCACCAACCGACACCCACTTCACTGCGCTACCCTCCAAAATAAATGGAGAAGGGGCCTGCTCCGCACCGTCCCCCAAATCTGAGCATGGCACACATATATGCCCGTCGAGCATCCGCTCCATCAATCGTTTGGCCCACCGCCTGATGACCGGATCTGAAAAAAAATCTGCGAATTGTTGCGACAAATCGGGAGGGGACTGCGACATAAGCTTTTGTTTACAGAAAAAATCAATGTACGACAAAGCTAGAAATAGTTTGTGTCATCTTATGTCACATTGATTTAAAAAATCCAAAAAACACGCATATTTACAGCCCGCATGAAAAACCCCTTGCTGCGCACCCTTTACTCTGCCATTCCAGCCAAACGCTGGCTGTTTGAGCCCCTCCGCCGGAGTCAAATCCTCCCCAAAAGCGTCTACCAGCACCTGTTTGTGGCCGGCAGCATGCGCATTCGGGTGGACGCGAACAGGTATTTTTCCATTCAAAACAATGGTCACTATATAGAAACCCTCCTCTATTGGGGGGGGATTGAAAAGGGATGGGAGCGTGAAAGTGCTGCCGTTTGGGTGGCGCTGTGCAAATCATCGAAACACATCCTCGATGTGGGGGCCAATACGGGCATCTACAGCCTTATGGCCTATGCCGTAAAGCCAGATGCGCTAATCAGTGCCTTCGAACCCGTTCCCGGGGTGTTTCGGCAGCTTCAGCACAACAACAAACTCAACGGCGGCCCCATTCATCTGTATCCGCTGGCGCTGGGACCGACCGACGGGGAGGCGACGATTTACGACAACGCCGACAACCATTACGAGGCTTCGCTTGTGGCCGATCCGCATGGAAAACAGCGCCCGCAAAACCAATACAAGGTAGCAGTTCGGTCGATCGACAGCCTCCTGGCCGATGGCACCCTCACCGGAATCGACCTCATGAAAATCGATGTTGAGAAATTCGAGGCACAGGTACTGGCGGGCTTTAAGGCTTTAGCGCAATACAAGCCGGCGATCCTCATCGAGATCCTCGACGATACGATTGGTCGCGACATCCAACAAATGATCGGGGGACTTGGCTACCATTTTTTCAACATCGATGAAGAGCGCGGGCTCCAGCCTGTGGCGCACCTCGGCAAGAGCCACTCCTACAATTTCCTGCTGGTTCAAAACAAACACCAATCTATTCTGAAGAATTTGTTGACCGGCTAAACAAATTTCTGTCCCAAATTTCGGTTCAAGGATTTCAACTGGAATATTACTGAAATGAAAGAAATGAGCACACATCAGATGCTAACAGATTATTCCTCATACAACAACCTGCTTAAGGAATTACATGCCCCGTAACATCAGGAAAGATATGATCCCCGAAACGTAGAATTTGTAACAAAAAAATTATAAGAATTTGGTGATTCGTTAGTTTTTCTTTGTTAATTTAGATTTTTTAGTATTAAAAAATGAATTATTTAACCATATGTTCTATAAGCAATTACCAATCCTCGTCACCGCATTTTTGATTGCCGCGTCAATTACCTCTACAGCACAAAACTCAGCTTCGGGACGTCTGCTATACAACAACGACCCATCAAAACCAATTCCCGGAATTCGAATCATTCTCAAAACAATTACCGGAATAAGTCTGGCATCAGATACGACCGATTCTCTCGGCGAATACACCTTTTCAGGTCTTGCGAATGGCGCATACGCCCTTGATGCCGTAATTAATGGGGGGAAAGGTGGCAGCATTAATTCAACGGATGCCTTGCTGGCAAGTTTATACTACAGTCTGGTTTTAGGGCTGCCCGCCTGGGCGACAGTTGCAGCTGATGTTAACGGAAATGGAACGGTTAAT
>CAIVQI010000008.1 GCA_903908015.1 uncultured Bacteroidota bacterium | reverse complement strand
TTCCGATGATTGTCACATGTTAAGGCTGTACATCGCCGCCGTTGTTTGCACGGTTTTTCGGACGCTTTTCCTTTTGTCTGAGCCCTTACATGCGCAACATTACCTGATTTCGAGTCGATTTGATGAAAGTCCATCGCCCCCCAAGCCAGATTACAGCAAACAAGACAATTGGTGTGCCTTGCCTCATCGGGTGGATGAGGCCGACCAAACCCCTAAAGGACATCAAGCCATAGGGGCCAATGCCCTGGCCGATGTTTTTTATGTTCACCCTACTTTATATTCTGATCAACCGAAGACAGAATTCAAGTGGAACCAAGACATACGAGACCTGGAGCTGAACCGACAGGTGGATGAATTGCCCATCCGATATCAAGCCACGGCTTTCAATGCCGCCGGACAAGTTTATGCCCCGCGCTACCGTCAGGCGCATTATTCGGTTTTTCTGACCAATCACCTCGACGATAAAAAGAAAGCCCTTGATTTGGCCTATGCCGATGTAGCGGCGGCCTTCGATTACTATGTCCAACATTATAACCAGGGAAGGCCCTTCTTGCTTGCCGGTCACTCACAAGGCACCCTACACCTCGCGCGCTTGCTCAAGCACCGAATCATTGGCACCCCATTGCAGCAGCGTTTGGTGGCAGCCTACCTGCCCGGTATGCCGATTCCGGCCGATTCGTTGGCCGGATTACCCGTCTGTGTAGATTCTACCGCAACGGGATGTTGGACGAGCTGGAGGACCTTTCAATGGGGATACCAACCCAAGCAGTCAACCGTCTTAAATTCGGAACCCGTATGCGTGAACCCAATCAGTTGGATTTATGAAGCTACAGGCCAGGGCGACTCACTACAAGCTTATGTTTCCCGTCATCACCACAAAGGAGCAGTGGTGAAGCCGTTCGGACGAATTTACCCGCGTCGATGCGATGCCGCGGTTTACAGTGGAGTTTTGTGGGTGCACCGCCCGCGCTTCCCCGGCTCATTTCTTATTCGATCGACGAATTATCACGCAGGCGACATCAACCTATTTTATATGGATGTGCGACACAACGCGGCACTCAGGGTGAAGCAGTTCATAGAGGACATGAGGTAATAAAATTGCCGATGCGGCACACAAAATCCGTTTAAATTTGTTTCATGCTAAAAACAATATGTCTGGCCCCGTAACCCTTTACACCGAATCGACCCCCAATCCATCAACCATGAAATTTGTGGCCAACCGATATCTGCTTGAAACAGGTTGGGTTGAGGTTGACCGACAAAGCACCGATCTGCAAGAGGTGCCATTGGCATTAAAATTATTCGAATTCCCCTTCGTGGAGCGGGTTTATATCAGTCAGAATTTCGTGACCATCACCCGGCACAGCCATGAGGACTGGCTCGAAATCAATCCAATACTGAAAGAATTTATCCAAAGTTATGTAGAGGCCGGATTGCCTGTTGCGCAAAGCGTTCAGCCAGAGGTGGCCATCGGTGATGCAGATCAATTGGTGGAAGGCAACAGCCAAACACCACAGCGAATCCAGCAGATTTTGCGGGAGTATATTCAGCCCGCAGTGGAACAGGACGGAGGCGCCATCCGGTTTAAATCGTGGGACCCCGTTTCCGGGGTCGTTT
>CAIVQI010000007.1 GCA_903908015.1 uncultured Bacteroidota bacterium | reverse complement strand
CCCTCTTATTTCCCCTTCACTGAACCCAGTGCCGAAATGGATGTGAGTTGCTTTCTCTGCAAGCAAGAGGGATGCGCCGTGTGCAAACACACGGGATGGGTTGAAATTTTGGGATGCGGTATGGTAGACCCTCAAGTACTGGAGCATTGTGGCATCGACAGCCAGCGCTATTCGGGTTATGCCTTTGGCATGGGCATTGAACGCCTCACGATGCTCCGCTACCAAATCCGGGATATTCGTCATTTTTTCGAAAACGACTTGCAATTTCTTCGTCAATTTTCAGGTGAATAGCCATGAACGAGCGCTCTGACCTTCATTTTCATCCCGATACATGCCAGATTGCCGTCATCGGTGCGGGCACAATGGGCGCTGGTATTGCGGATGTATTTGTGCGTGCTGGATACACAACATACCTCTGCGATGCATCGGAAGCAGCGGTAAACCACGCCATGGAAGCATGGACAGCGCGGCTCAAAAAGGACACAGAAAGGGGGAAGATAACATCTGAAACGGTTGCGGAATGGGAAGCTCGCTTGTTGACCTGCACCCCCGATACCTTGCCCCAGGTGCAGTTGTATATCGAGGCCATTGTGGAACGCCCCGACGCAAAACAGCAGCTTTTTGACCGACTCGAGGAATTAGCCGGGGGGAATGCTATTCTCGCTACCAATACCTCATCGCTGCCCGTAACTGCCTTGGCACGCACCCTTCGCCATCCAGAACGCCTTGTGGGCATGCATTTTTTCAACCCAGCACTACTGATGCCCCTCGTGGAAGTGATCAGCGGTGAAGCCACCCATCCCGATGTGGCCCAAAGCATCTTCAAGCTCGCGCAGCACATCGGTAAACGCCCGGTCATGGTGCGCGACGAGCCAGGGTTTTTGGTGAACCGGGTAGCACGTCCCTATTACACCGAGAGCTTGTTGGTGGTAGAGGAACAAACCGCATCACTCGAGCAAGTCGACCGTCTCCTGGAATCGCGTGGCTTTCGGATGGGTCCATTCCGTTTGATGGATCTGATTGGGGTGGATGTGAATTTTTCCGTGACCTCCAGCCTGCACGAACGATTCTATGGCGAACCACGGTTTCGTCCGAGTCGCTTACAGGCCCGAAAAGTGGCTGCTGGTCAGCATGGCCGCAAAACAGGCCTTGGGTTTTATCGATACGATCCCCCTTCCGCCCCTTAATCCATCCACTTTTACAATTTCCCGATTGATGGATAAAAGCCTTCGTTCTCTACTTGTTTTTGTCTTCCTTGTTTTTTCGGCAGTAGGTTGCAACGATGAACGGCGCGATGTGGTTCCCAATGTATTTGTGGATGTCACCCTCAACCTCAATCTCCCGACCTATCAGCCATTGACGCTGGTGAATGGGATGCTGATTTATCCACAGGCAGGCTATCGGGGTTTGTTCATCCACCAATCCGCCTTTCAGGAATTCAAGGCCTTCGATTTGGCCTGCACCCAACAGCCATCAGACCCCTGTCATACTTTGGTCATCGATACCGCTACCCTACTCCTTCAATGTCCTTGTTGCAGTTCCCGCTTCAGTGCCGATGGGTTCCCCGCCCGAGGCCCGGCCACCTTCGCACTAAAATCCTACCGGACTTATTTTTCGCCTTCAGCCAATACGCTGAGGGTAACAAACTAGCCCGGAATCGATTTCGGATCATAAGGGCTTTTATGTCCATTTCATGTCACAGAATGAGGGTAATATTTCCTGATTTTGGTCACAAAATGAGGGTAATATTTCCTGGTTTATGTCACAACATGAGGGCAATATGAGCACCTCAAATATCGTCGTGGCAAAAATCGTTGATTAGAAAAAAATTAGCCGCAAACTGCCTCACGCCCAAACTACGCCGGCCACGATGCCCATACTCACCAGCAAAATTGGGGGGATGTGTAGGGCATACATCCCCAAAAAACTAAGGGCCACCACCATCAAATTCAAGGATTGAAAGCCCAGGGGGCGCAATAAGATCGCAGCCGACGCGGCGATGAGTCCGGCCGCCGCCGCATGCACCCCCGACAAAGAGCGACGCACGCCACGGTTCTTTTTTAAGTCGTCCCAACCAGGGTATATGAAGAAAATCAACAGGGTGCCGGGCAGGAAGATGGCCAGTGAGCCCACCAAGGCCCCCAGGAGCATAGAAGGGAATCCAGCTTCGGAGAATGCGCCAGCGCCAACAAAAGCTGCGAAAGAAAATACCGGCCCGGGAATGGCCTGTGCCAGACCCAGGCCCGACAAAAACTCAGCGGGTGACAAATACTTCTTCACCTCAACGAACTGTTCGAACATCATGGGAAACAATGAGTGGCCCCCGCCAAAAACCAGGCTGCCATAGCGATACAGATTCTCGAACAAAAGAATCCAACGGTCGCGGTACACATTTCCCAGCACAACGGCCAACAGGAGTACGCCAGCATACAGTACAAAATAGCGCCACTGAATGCCCCCAAATCCATATTCCTGCTTCTCCAGGGGTTTGCGGTCAACCATCATACTCACCAGGCCACCCAGAAGCAAGACTGCAGGAAAAGTGATGGAGTTGGTCAACCCCAAACAAACAAGGAGCGAGCCCAAGGCGATGCCCCATTCGAGACGGCTGTGCACCGTGGCCCGGAAGAGACGAACGGCCGCCACTGAGGTAAAGCCCACAGCAATGGGCCCCAAAAACCGCAAAAGGCGCAACTCAAAACCAAATCCCTGCACATACCCCATCATCAGGGCAATCATCGTCATCATCAGGCAAGCCGGAAAAGCCCAGACCAAAAGTGTGAGCCAGGCCAGCGAATACCCCCCCAACTTAAATCCGATGGCCGTGATGGTCTGGGTACTGGTGGGCCCAGGCAACAGTTGACACAAGGCATTGAGTTCCAACAGTTCCTCAGCCGTTACATACTTGCGGCGTTCCACCAATTGGTCGAGCATCAAGGCTATGTGGGCCTGGGGACCGCCGAAGGCCGATAAACTCAACAACAGGACATCCTGCAGAAAAACCCGGGCACGAAGCCTACCTACGCGGCCCATCAACCATTAAGCCTTAAGCCCAATTTCCCGCAGGCGTTCATCCAGGTATTCGCCAGCGGTGATGGGTGGGTATGCCCGGGGATGTGCTTCGTCGATGCATTCAGGCAAACAGTCGAGGGGCATCGCCGAACGTGGATGGAGGAAAAAAGGAATAGAAAACCGTGAGGTTCCCCACAAAGCTCTTGGGGGATTGACCACCCGATGGGTCGTCGATTTCAGCCGATTGTTGGTGAGCCGCTGAAGCATATCCCCCACATTCACCACCACCTGATTGGGCAAGGCGGTGACGGGCACCCAGCTACCCTCGCGGGAAAGCACCTCCAATCCATCCGCAGAAGCCCCCATCAATAAGGTAATGAGATTTATGTCCTCATGCTCTGCCGCACGAACAGCATCGCGCGGTTCTTCTGTTATGGGCCCATAATGAATGGCCCTCAATATGCTGTTCCCCGCTTCGATGTGCGCGTCAAAATACCGTTCAGGCAAGCCCAAAAAGAGGGCTATGGCCTGGAGTATGGAGCGGCCCGACGATTCTAAAGCACGATATGCTTCCATGGCGAGGCGGTGGAAATCTGGAAGCTCGGACACGCGTACGTTCTGGGGATACTCCCCAAAAACCGGGTCGGAAGGATCCGGCTCCTGGCCGAATTGAAAGAACTCCTTGAGGTCTCCAGCGGTGCGTCCCTTGGCATGTTCGCGTCCAAAGGAGGTATACCCGCGCTGACCGGCCAATCCAGCGACCTCATACTGCAATTTCACCGAGTTCTCCAGCGCAAAAAAGCGGCGGACTTCAGCATAAAGCGCGTCGGAAAGGGCATCGGAAAGGGCGTGCCCCGACACGGCCACAAAACCGACTTCTTCATAAGCCTGACCGAGAGAACGAACAAAATGAGCGCGCTGGGCAGCGTCGCCGCGGGTAAAATCGTGAAGATTGAGGGAAGGTATGGCCGACATAAACGAATTAATTCCAAGGTTCAAACTTTCAAAATTATAAAAATCCGCTTGTAGTTTTGCATTCTTATGGCATCCCCCAATAAAGATCAACTGCGCAAGGCTTGGCAACTCATGGGCACCGCCCGCGCCATGGCCGACCTATACGACGAGCAACGGAGCATTACCCGATATGTTCACTCCACATCGAGGGGACATGAAGCCATACAATTAGCCTGCGGCCTGCAGCTGACGGAGGTCGACTATGCAAGCCTATACTACCGCGACGAGTCAATGCTCCTCGCGCTGGGCTTTCGTCCACTCGACCTGATGCTGCAATTGCTCGCGAAGGCCGACGACCCCTTTTCGGGCGGGAGAACCTACTATGCGCATCCCTCTGTGCGGCGACCAGGCATGCCCATCATCCCACACCAAAGCAGTGCCACAGGCATGCAAGCCATCCCGGCCACAGGCATGGCGCATGGGTTGGCCTATCTCGAAAATCAAGGGCTACACCCAGCGCAGCAAGGTGACAGCCACCACAACCATGTTC
This sequence comes from uncultured Bacteroidota bacterium, assembly GCA_903908015.1. Lineage (GTDB taxonomy): Bacteria > Bacteroidota > Bacteroidia > UBA7662 > UBA7662 > F1-60-MAGs140. The sequence continues at coordinate 3,265 of CAIVQI010000007.1, read as the reverse complement.
GGCCACTCGTACTGTGCTCGCTGGGCGACGGCTCGGTTACCGAGGGCGAAGTGGCTGAGGCCTTCCAAATGGCCGTGTTGCACCGATTGCCGATCGTTTACTTAGTGCAGGACAACCAATGGGGCATCTCCGCGCACGCCAGTGAAATGCGTGCCATGGATGCTTATGAATATGCAGAAGGATTTAAGGGGATGAAGAGACTGCGTGCAAACGGCTCCGATTTTGTTGACAGTTATAAAGTCATGAACGACGCCTTCCGGCATGTAAGGAACCGCCAAGGGCCGGTGTTGGTCCATGCTACTTGTCCATTACTTGGTCACCATACTTCCGGAGTACGGCGCGAATGGTACCGCGAAGCACAAGATTTAGCCGATCACCAGCGCCACGACCCCCTTCCCCGCTTAAAAAAAACCATGTTGAAAGCAGGCTTTTGGGATGAAGAACTGGAGCGCATGCACGAAGAATGTCGCGACCTGGTTTCGGCCGAATTTCAACGTGCCGTTGAGGCCCCTATTCCTACCGACGATAGCCTGACCTTGCATGAATTTGCCCCAACGCCCATCACCCATGAATCCGGTGAAAGAACGCCGCCTGGTCGCGATAAAGTGGTGATGGTCGACGCTGCCCTGCATGCCGTCGAGGAAATTTTAAGAAGTCATCCTGAATCGTTGTTCTACGGACAAGACGTAGGCCGACGACTGGGCGGTGTATTCAGAGAGGCCGCTACCCTCGCCGAAAAATTTGGGGATGGGCGCGTGTTCAATACCCCCATCCAAGAAGCATATTTAGTGGGATCCACCGCGGGCATGTCGGCCGTAGGCGCCCGGGCAATTGTGGAAATCCAATTTGCGGATTATATATGGACGGGCGTCAACCAATTGGTGGTGGAGCTCTCGAAAAGTTGCTATTTGAGCAACGGCCAATTCCCTATTTCCAGCGTCATACGGGTGCCATGTGGTGCCTATGGAGGAGGTGGCCCTTATCATTCAGGCTGCATCGAGTCGGCCATTCTGTGCATCAGGGGCATCAAAGTGGTATATCCATCCAATGCGGCTGACCTTAAGGGACTATTAAAATCGGCCTTTTACGACCCCAACCCCGTTGTGGTATTCGAACATAAGGGCCTTTATTGGAGTAAGGTACCCGGCACCGAAGCGGCCAAAACCATAGAACCCGATGAGCACTACCGCGTGCCCATTGGCGTGGGGCGTGTGGTGCTCCGCGCAGCCTCGGACCGGATCGATGAGGGCGATAGCTGTGTGGTCATTACCTATGGCATGGGCGTACACTGGGCGCTGTCTGCCGCTGATGATCCCGCGTTGAAAGGACGGGTGGAATTGGTTGACCTCAGGAGTTTATACCCCGTTGATGAGCAGCTATGTTTTGAGCAGGCGCGCAGGCACGGCAAGGTGTTGGTACTTACCGAGGAGCCGCTGCTCAATTCCTTCGCTGAGTCATTGGCGCACCGAATTTCTAAGCATTGCTTTCAATCGCTCGATGCGCCCGTCGACACCATGGGCGCCATTCCCATGCCTGCTATCCCCCTCAATGAGCGTCTAGAGCAGGTCATGCTGCCATCGGCCGAAAAAGTGAGGGCCCGAATTTTGTCACTCCTTGCTGAATAATTCAATTTTCCAGTTTTTCGGTGTTAAATATTTGAGTTTCTCAAAACAAATCTTGTTCTTTGTGCACCGGAATCTGGTCAATCGACGATTTTTCAGACCAATTATTCAACTATCTTTGATTTACCAAAGACCTTTAACATTAAATACTGATATATGTCATACCTATTCACCTCTGAATCTGTTTCTGAAGGGCACCCCGACAAAGTAGCCGACCAAATTTCAGACGCCCTACTCGATGCCTTTTTAGCGCAAGATGCCGCTTCCAAAGTGGCTTGTGAAACCTTGGTCACCACCGGATTGGCCGTTCTGAGCGGAGAGGTGAAGTCGACCGCCTATGTGGACGTTCAGAAAGTGGCGCGCGACACCATCCGCCGCATTGGATACACCCGATCAGAATATATGTTCGATGCCGACAGTTGCGGCGTCATTTCCGCCATACATGAACAATCGCCTGACATCAACCAGGGCGTTGAAAAGGCGAGGCCAGAGGAACAAGGCGCCGGAGATCAGGGAATGATGTTTGGATACGCCACCAACGAAACCGACAGCTTTATGCCCTTGCCATTGGAGATCAGTCACATCATCCTTCGCGAATTGGCTGTGTTGCGGCGCGAGAGCCGCCCCATGCGCTATCTGCGACCTGATGCCAAGAGTCAGGTTACTGTCCGCTACAGCGAAAAACATAAGCCTGAAGCCATCGATACCATCGTTATTTCTACCCAGCACGATCCATTCATCCATACAGGCCATGAATCGAGCGACCAAAAGGCCATGCAGGAGCAGATCACGGCCGACATCCATCGCTACCTCATGCCACGCGTACTCAAGCGGCTTCCGATGAAGGTCCGCCGCCTCTTTACCGAAGACGTAAAGTACTTCATCAACCCCACGGGCAACTTCGTTATCGGTGGTCCGCATGGCGACACAGGCCTGACTGGTCGGAAGATCATCGTTGACACTTATGGTGGTAAAGGCGCCCATGGTGGCGGTGCATTTTCGGGCAAGGACCCATCGAAGGTCGACCGCTCGGCTGCCTATGCTGCGCGCCACATTGCAAAAAATCTGGTGGCTTCCGACGTTGCCTCCCAAGTGTTGGTCCAAGTGGCTTATGCCATTGGTGTGGCTGAGCCTGTTGGCTTGTATGTGAACACCTACGGAACGGCCAAGGTGCGCGACAAAGAAGGTCGCAAATTATCGGATAGCGAAATAGCACGCCGCGTTTCAGAGATTTTCGATATGCGCCCAGGCATGCTCATTAAGCGCCTGAAACTACAACAGCCCATCTACGCCGAAACCGCAGCTTATGGTCATATGGGTCGCCGCCCCCAAGTGGTGAACAAGACCATTTCCTGGGGCAACCAAGCCGACAACCAAAAGACAGTGCAGGTTGAATTGTTTACCTGGGAGAAGCTCGATTTTATCGGAGAGATCCGCAAAGCCTTTAACAGCTAATGACTTGCTGTTCTTTCAGCTAATTACTTGGTGTTCTTACAGCTAATTACTTGGTGTTCTGATGTTGGGGTAAACCAAAAAACTACCCTTTTTTCGGTATTGTAAAGATTTCTTTACACATCCACCTTTACATCGTCATCATATACAACCCTTCAACGCCCGTTCGGACTCCACACCAGCGGGCGTTG
>CAIVQI010000006.1 GCA_903908015.1 uncultured Bacteroidota bacterium | reverse complement strand
TTTGTTGGCACTGAATTTCCTGTATCAGTGGACCTTCAAGCCACTTTGCTGCCGGGGGTTGAAGCTGAAGTATTTCTGGAAATAATAGAGGGAGGAAGGGCCGTAATCATCGATAAAAAATCTCTGCGCATTGGTTCCGGTCGCTTTTTTGAAAATCTCCTGTTTACGGCGCCCTCGGATCGGGCTGGGATGCATCGCTACCGCATCAGAGCGGTAGCCCAAGGAGGCGACGACTTACCCGAAAATGATGTACGTGAATTCTTTGTTGAGGTCGTAGATGCGCGCATTTCTATTCTGTTACTCGGGCATGGCGCACACCCCGATTTAGGTTGTATTCAGGATGCCCTTGAAAAATCCCCTTTGTTTGAGGTCAACATGGCTTACAGTTTCGATCCACCCCAAATCAAAGCAGGCACATCAGCAGTTATTGTGCATCAACTACCTTCTTTGGCGCCTGGCAGTTCGGCTTGGTTGAAGCAAGTGGAGGCCTCTGGATTACCTGTATGGTATATTGTAGGGGCTTCGACCAACATCCCGCAACTTAATGCCACTCAATCACTCGTACGGATTACCACACAGCGGGGAGGGGTTAATCGTGTATTGGCATCGGGGGTTTCGGATTTTGCATTGTTTGGTCTGGAAGATGAATTGAAAAAGGCGATTGCCGGAATGCCTCCTCTTGAAGCGCCTTTTGGAACTTATGCCAAGGGTCCGGCTGCAGTTTCCTTGTTGGATCAGAAGATCGGATCGATGGCTACCGATATGCCACTGTGGGCACTCGCCCCAAATGTTCGCCCGCGTCAAGCCATACTGTTGGGGGAGGGCATTTGGCGATGGCGCTTGGCGCAGGCTGAAAAAAACAACGAAACAGATGCTGTAGGGGAACTGATCCGCCGAACCACTCAGTTTTTGTCTGTAAAACCCGATGACCGTCCCTTTCAATTGCGGACCATTCGCCGCCTTTTTCGGGAACAGGATGATGTGGTTTTTGAAGCCTCCGTCTTCAATAAAAACCGTGAGCAGGTGAATGAATCGGATGTGCAGGTCAATCTAATCAGCGAAGAAGGCCAACAGTATTCTTATATGATGGGCAAAAACGGGAAAGGTTATCGCTTGAATGTGGGTGGACTCCCAGCAGGTCAGTACCGCTACAAAGGTTTGGTGACGCTGGCAGGTGAACGGTTCGAAGCTGAGGGTGCATTTGCCGTCGAGCGCGTGAACCTGGAGCAGAGCAGAACCGCAGCTGATCATGATTTACTTTCCCAACTTTCTGCCAAAAGTGGCGGACGATTCGTGGCTGGAGGGGATGGCCTAGCCCTGTTCAAAGAATTGAGTCAGCGTGTACCCTCCACGGCGGTCACTTACCTTGAACGCACATTAAATGAGTTGATTAGCCTAGAGGTTCTCCTCCTTCTTTTGGGATTCTTCCTATCAGCTGAGTGGATGCTTCGCCGCTATGCCGGCATTTATTGACCGCAGTGACAGTCTGCGGTCCCTAATATATTTAGGAAAAAGACCTGTTTAACACCCAGGTAGCCAGCGAGCACAGCAGCAGGGTTCAATCGCGCTCTCCTTCATTGACATGCTTGGGCCGCTTGAGCAACTGCTCCTCATCAACTTCAAAAATTACTTCACCTTCCCGTAGCAAACCAAATTGTTCGCGACCGTAGCGCACCAACAAAACAGAATCACCCAGCAGACCGTCACGATTCTGGCGCACACGTTCCAATTGTTCAACATACATGGCTTTTGTTGCCTCCAGTCCCTTTAACTCACGGGTGATTTTCCGTCCAGTGAGGAGGTCATCACGGTCAAAGAATGTCATCCACAGCATCAAGGCCAAGCTAACCCACACAAAGCGGTTTTTAAGGACCTGAATGAGTCTGTAGGGCGATTCACTCATGCAAATCGGAGTTTCTTCCCTGTAAAATCCGCGCTATCACCCAGTTCTTCTTCAATACGGAGCAATTGATTGTACTTGGCCATACGCTCGGATCTTGACGCTGATCCCGTTTTTATCTGGCCACAACGTAGGGCGACAGCCAGGTCAGCGATCGTACTGTCTTCTGTCTCCCCTGAACGATGACTCATCACGGAGGTGTAAGACGCTGAATGAGCCATTTGAACGGCTTCCATGGTCTCTGTGAGGCTACCAATTTGGTTAACTTTCACCAAAATAGAATTGGCCACTCCGGTTTCTATACCCTTTTTAAGCCGCTTGCTGTTGGTCACAAATAAATCATCCCCGACCAATTGTATGCGGTTTCCCAAGGCATCGGTTAATGCCTTCCATCCATCCCAATCATCCTCTGCCAAGCCGTCTTCAATACTGATAATGGGGTAACGCGACACCCATTCACTCCAGTAGTCCACCATTTCTTTGGAGTTTCTCCTAGCCCCGTCTGATTTTCTGAACACATATTGTTTGGACTCTTCGTCGTAAAATTCAGTTGCAGCCGCATCCATAGCGATGTAGATGTCTTCACCGGGACGATAACCTGCCGCTTCAATGGCCTTCAAGACCGTTTCAATCGCTTCCTCATTGGATCGGATGTTGGGTGCGAATCCCCCTTCATCCCCTACGTTGGTACTCAACCCCTGCTTTTTTAAAACCTGTTTGAGGTGATGGAAAACTTCAGTACCCATCCGAAGCGCATCAGAAAAACAGCTCGCCCCAATGGGCATGACCATAAATTCCTGAAAATCAATGTTGTTGTCGCCATGTGCCCCGCCATTCAGAATATTCATCATTGGAATGGGCAGCAGATTGGCTGATAGTCCACCTACGTAGCGATAGAGCGGCATTCCACAGGATGAGGCTGCTGCACGAGCTGTTGCCAGTGACACCCCCAGTATGGCATTGGCACCAAGCCTTGACTTGTTGGCGGTCCCGTCCATTTCCATCATGAGTCGGTCAATATGTACCTGATCATAGACGTTTACCCCTACTAGGGCTTCCGCAATAATATCATTGACATGACCAATGGCTCGGGTAACACCCTTACCCATATATTGGCCCGAATCGTCATCACGCAATTCAATGGCTTCATGGATACCAGTCGACGCCCCAGAAGGCACGGCGGCCCGACCGGTCGATCCGTCGCTTGTCATGACATCCACCTCAATGGTGGGATTGCCCCGAGAATCTAGGATCTGACGGGCGTAAACTTCTTCAATGACTGACATTTTGTAAATTTATGAATTATGTTGGTAAACTTGTATTTGTGGCCCATATTCTCCATCCTATGAATAAAACCGGACAAGTTGGTTTTTGATTGGGCCTCTGCATCACGGTCGAGAACCAATGAGTCGGGCAAATTCATCGAATAGATAGCGGGAGTCGTGGGGGCCCGGACATGCCTCAGGGTGATGCTGTACACTGAACAAGGGTTTTGTGCGGTGTCTAAAGCCTTCAATCGTTTGATCATTTAAGTTGATGTGGGTAATTTGAAGCTCAGGATTGCTTTTTATTCCATCGGCATCCACACCAAATCCGTGATTTTGGCTGGTAATCTCACTACGTCCATTCAATATGTTCAGCACGGGTTGGTTGATGCCCCGATGTCCGTGGTGCATTTTATAGGTACCCACCCCAAGAGCAAGGGCCAGCAATTGGTGGCCCAAGCAAATACCCATGACGGGCAAATCTAGCTGAATGAGGGCGCGAATCACCTCAATTTGATGGGACATGGCGGCAGGGTCTCCCGGACCGTTACTCAACAAAATGCCATCAGGTTGGTGCTGAAGAATTTCGGAAACCAACGAACGGGATGACACCACAACCACATGAAAACCCTTTTCTTCTAATTGGCGCAGAATATTTGTTTTGGCCCCATAATCAACCACCACGATAGTCTTCGTCCATGTAGCACGGTCATGTGACCCATATACATACGTTTCGGAAGTACCCACCTGTCCACTCAAGTCCAAACCCTGCATCACTGGCACCTTATTCAACTGCAGGTATAACTCTTCTATTGAGTAGCTTTCGTCGCTCATCACTGCATTCATACTACCGCGACTTCGGATATGTCGAACCAATGCGCGTGTATCCACATCGGCGAGTGCCACACATCGCTGCTCTTTCAGGTAGTCCGTAACACCCCCATCCCCTCGTTTGCGGGACCAACTTCGAGACATATTGCGCACGATCAATCCCGATATTTTCACCCCATCTGACTCCTGTTCATCCCATTTAAAACCATAATTGCCGATGTGTGCTGTTGTCATCACCATGATCTGACCCTTATATGAAGGATCTGTAAACACTTCCTGATAGCCTGTCATGCCCGTGTTGAAACACAGTTCGCCGAAGGTAGTTCCCGAAAATCCAACGCTTCTACCCGTAAAACAAGTGCCATCGGAAAGTACAAGCCGAGCAGGGTTTGCCAAATCGTGCCGAATGGGGGTAGGGTTCATAAATGATGCTTACAAAGCTACGCAGCCGACCGCACTAAGACAAGAAAATGAAGACAAAAAACTTTGCCCTTCACCATTGATGATGCACGTCCTAACTAAAAAAAGAAGGACGCCCCATGGAGCGTCCTTCTTGAACAAATTGACACCGTTATTCGGCAGAAGCATCAGTTGACGCATCAGACGATGAATCAGTTGATGCTTCAGTTGACGCATCAGACGATGAAGCAGGTGACACATCAGTTGAAGCATCAGTCGATGAATCAGTTGATGCTTCAGTTGACGCATCAGACGATAAATCAGATGATGCTTCAGTTGACGTATCATTTGAAGCATCAGACGATGATCCGAATTGAGTGTCCTCAGCGTCTAATTGTGCCCCCGATAAAACTGTGGCTGCGCCTGCAATGCCTGATGCTGCCGACGACTTGGATTCATTTGATATGGGAGAATCAGAGGACTTCCTTCCTGAACGTGAACGACGCGTTTTCGCCTTTTTCGTCTGTGCGTCGGCGAGCATTAGTTCATTGAAATCAACCAACTCTATCATACACATTTCTGCAGCATCACCCAATCGAAATCCTGTTCGGATAATGCGGGTATAGCCACCAGGCCTATTGGCTACTTTATCACCAACCGTTGCAAAAAGTTCTTTCACCGCGTGCTTATCCTGTAGATAAGAAAAAGCGGTCCTGCGGTTGTGCATGGAGTCGTCCTTCGAACGGGTAATGATCGGCTCAACAAAACGACGCAGGGCTTTTGCTTTAGCCACTGTGGTGTTGATTCGCTTGTTCATGATCAACGATACCGCCAAATTTTGCAATAGGGCATCGCGATGTGCGGCCATTCGGCCGAGATGATTAATGGTTTTTCCGTGGCGCATATTTTTATAACTTAATCTTCATCAAGGCGGTATTTGGCAATGTCAAAGCCGAAAGTAAGGCCTTTATCGCGCACCAACTCCTCTAACTCGGTCAATGATTTCCGACCAAAATTCCTAAATCGGAGTAGATCAGCGATTTCGAATTTGACCAAATCACCTAAAGTACGGATCTCAGCAGCCTTCAAGCAGTTGAATGCACGAACAGACAAATCCAAATCGGCCAAAGAAGTCTTCAAGAGCTTGCGAATCGCAACGGTGTTCTCATCCACTTCCATGGGCGCTTCCCGCTGCTTTGTTTCAAGGGTAATTGATTCGTCCGAAAACAAAACAAAGTGTTGGATCAGGATATTCGCTGCCTGCTTTAGCGCTTCTTCAGGATTAATTGAGCCATCTGTTCTAACCGAAATAATGAGCTTCTCGTAGTCGGTCTTTTGCTCAACACGGGTGTTTTCGACCGAATAATTCACCGCCACAATTGGGGTGAAAATACTGTCAATGGGAATTACGCCTAAGTTAGCATCTGCGTTTTTGTTTTCCTCAGAGGGCACATAACCTCTACCCTTTTCCAAATTCAACTCCATATCAAAGGTCACCCCTTGTTCAACATGGCAAATGACCAAATCAGGATTCAAAACCTCAAACCCTACGCAATGACTTCCTAAGTCACCCGCTGTGATTTCAGTCTTGCCCTTCACAGAAGCATAAATCCTTTCAGAATCTTGACCATTGTCGAGTGACCGAAAACGAATTTGCTTCAGATTTAAAATAATCTCAACAACATCCTCCACAACCCCCTTGATGGTTGAGAATTCATGATCGACACCAGGAATCCGGATAGAAGTGATGGCATAACCTTCTAAGGAGGATAACAAAATGCGACGAAGCGCATTGCCGATGGTTACACCAAAACCAGGTTCGAGAGGCTTGAATTCGAATGTGCCTTCAAAAGCAGACGATTGCTGCATTAAGACCTTCTCAGGCTTTTGGAACGATAATATGGCCATTCTATATTATTTAGAGTATAGTTCAACAATTAACTGTTCCCGGATATTCTCAGGAATTTGATCGCGTTCAGGCAAATTCAGAAACTTACCTTCCAAACGACTTGAATCCCACTCTAGCCAAGGGAAATTGGCTTTTTGCTTTCCTCCCACAGCATTCACTATGGCCTCTAAATTCTTCGAGCGTTCACGAACACCAACCCGATCACCCGGACGAACCTCATAAGACGGAATATTGACCACATGATCATTCACCGTGATGTGACGGTGCGACACCAGCTGCCGGGCACCATCTCGCGTAGGTGCAATCCCCAAGCGAAATACTGTATTGTCGAGACGTGCTTCCAAAAATTTCAACAGATTCTCACCAGTAGTTCCTTTACGGCGATTAGCCTTTTCAAAAGTTTTTCTGAACTGACGCTCCAATACACCATAGGTATATTTTGCCTTTTGCTTCTCCATCAATTGAATGGCATACTCCGATTTCTTCGGACTACGCTTGGATTGACCATGCTGACCTGGCGCATAATTTTTACGTTGCAACGCCTTATCAGGACCAAAAATGGCCTCTTTAAACTTACGTGCAATTTTACTCTTGGGACCTGTATATCTTGCCATGACTGTAGATTATTTAATTATACCCTTCTGCGCTTGGGTGGACGACAACCATTGTGTGGCATAGGCGTGATGTCTGTGATGGTTGTCACTTCAATCCCCAAACCCGCCAAACCCCGAATGGCTGCCTCACGGCCAGCACCTGGACCTTTAACGAATACCTCCACCCGGCGTAAACCCGCGTCGTAAGCTACCTTGCCACAATCCTGAGCAGAAACCTGTGCGGCGTAGGGGGTATTCTTCTTTGATCCTCTAAAACCGGATTTACCCGCTGATGACCAAGAAATGACCTGCCCATCGTTGTTGGTGATTGAGATAATGATGTTGTTGAACGTAGAGTGTACGTGCATCTGCCCATTGGCGTCTACACGGACCACCCTCTTCTTGACAACTTTGGTTGATTTTGCCATGAACGATTGTTTTATTTAGTAACTTTTTTCTTATTGGCGACCGTCTTACGCTTGCCCTTACGCGTTCTGGAATTGTTCTTGGTGCGCTGGCCACGGACTGGCAAGCCTTTGCGGTGACGCAATCCGCGGTAGCACCCAATATCCAGCAAACGCTTGATGTTGAGTTGCACTTCAGAGCGCAGTTCACCTTCAGTCTTGTAGGTCTCGGTGATTAACGTGCGAATTCGGGTGGTCTGTTCGTCCGTCCACTCACCAACCTTGATGTCGTAGTGAACACCGCAGCGATCTAAAATACTGCGCGACGTAGAACGACCTATTCCATAAATGTAGGTCAGCCCAATCTCCCCTCTTTTGTTGCGGGGCAAATCAATTCCAGATATTCTTGCCATAAGATTTTAATGCTCTGTTTAACCTTGTCTTTGCTTGTATTTAGGGTTCTTTTTGTTGATAACAAAAAGTTTACCCTTACGACGAACCAAAATGCATTCTTCGCTTCTTTTCTTAACCGATGCCGTGACTTTCATAACGCTGTATAATTTAAAAACGATAACTTATTCTACCCTTGGTGAGATCATAGGGCGACATCTCCACTTGCACTTTATCACCTGGAAGAATTTTGATGTAATTCATACGCATCTTACCGGAGATGTGACAAATAATTTGATGTCCATTCTCCAACTCTACGCGAAACATCGCATTGGATAAGGCTTCCAAAATTGTGCCGTCTTGCTTTATGGAGGTTTGCTTTGCCATATTATCCCACCGGTGCGCCAGCCGGGGTACGACCCTTAATCCGTCCCGTTTTCATGAGACCATCGTACTTACGCATTAATAAATGACTTTCAATCTGTTGAAGGGTATCCAAAACAACACCTACCATGATTAAAAGGGATGTGCCGCCAAAAAACTGAGCAAACTGACCATTGACCCCCGCAATAGTGGCCAAGGCGGGAAGAATCGCTACGATGGCCAAAAATATAGAGCCTGGTAAAGTAATTCTGGCCAAGATATCATCGAGGTACTCCATTGTTGCACGGCCAGGTTTTACCCCAGGAATAAACGCGCCATTGCGCTTGAGGTCTTCCGACATTTGATTGGAATTGACTGCAAGCGAAGTGTAGAAATATGTAAAGACGATAATAAGAAGTGCCAAAACGACATTGTAGGTAATGCTTGTGAAATCCACAAAAGCAGAGACAACACTCTGGCTTGCATCACTATCAGGGAAAAACTGTGCGATGGTTGCCGGCAAGAACATTATGGCTTGGGCAAAAATGATGGGCATAACACCAGCAGCGTTCACTTTCAATGGAACATACTGTCGCGTACCCCCATACATTCTATTTCCAACCACCCTCTTGGCCACTTGAATTGGGATTTTGCGTGTGCCTTGTACCAGCAATATGGAAAAACCTACGATAACCGCCAACATCACTATTTCTGTGAGGAACGGGACCAAACCCCCGCCACCTGAACCTACCCTAAATTGAAACTCTGCTATCAACGAATCAGGCAGGCGAGCGATAATTCCGACCATAATAATGAGAGAAATACCGTTTCCAAGTCCCTTGTCAGTGATTTTCTCACCAAGCCACATAACCAACATGGTTCCGGCAGTGAGTACAGCTACGGTGGAGATCATGAAACTAAAATCAAGCGAATCACCACTTCTTAGAATTATCGCTTCCATCGACTGCGCTTTCAGATTAATGAGAAAGCCCATAGCTTGAGCCGCTGTGATTACAATCGTGAGGTACCGCGTAATTTGGTTAATTTGGTTTCGGCCACTTTCTCCTTCTTTCATCAGTTTTTGAAACGAAGGCACAACCATCCCCAAAAGTTGGACCACAATAGACGCCGATATGTAGGGCATGATGCCTAATGCGAAAACCGATGCACGAGAAAATGCACCACCCGCAAACAAGTCAATCAGGCCTGTAAGTCCGGCAGCAGAACCTTGTGGATTCAATTCCTCTAGTTTCACCGGGTCGATACCTGGTAAAACCACATATGAACCCAAACGATAGATGAGGAGTAAACCTAAGGTCGTGAGAATCCTAGACCTTAACTCCTCTATCCGAAAGATGTTCCTAATGGTGTCTATAAAGCCTTTCATAACCTAGTGTTGAAGCGAGTCAGGATAAAATTTCAACAGAACCGCCCGCCTGTTCGATGGCGGCTTTAGCACCTGCACTGAAAGCGTGGGCTTTCACGGCCAAACCCTTAGAAACAGCTCCACGAGCCAAAATTTTAATGCGCGCTGAAGAATCAACCACACCATGGGCCGACAAAAACTCGGGATCAACATGAAGAACGCCATACTGATCCGCTAAGGCATCCAACAAATCGAGATTGATAGGGCTGTAAGAAACACGAAAATGATTCTTGAAACCAAATTTTGGGACGCGAAGCTTAAGGGGCATTTGACCTCCTTCGAAACCTGGCTTTGTACGATAACCGCTACGGCTTTGGTCACCCTTATGGCCACGCGTTGACGTGCCACCGCGCCCACTACCTTGTCCTCTACCCACACGCTTATTTTTTCTAACACTGCCCGCAGCAGGCTTCAAATCAAAAAGTTCCATATTAAATTGCTTCTACTTTTACCAAATGAGCTACTTTGGCCACCATTCCCAAAATTTGAGGATTTGATAGGTGAACCGCCACAGCGTGTGGATGACGCAAACCAAGAGCCTGAAGGGTTCTCTTCTGACGCTCTGGGCGGCCAATTCCACTTTTAACCTGTGTGATTTTGATCTGTGACATAATTCTTTTCTTAACCGTTAAACACGCGCGACAAATTCATACCTCTGTGATGTGCTACAGTAGCGGGGTCACGCAAATTTGCTAAAGCATCAATGGTCGCCTTCACCACATTGTGTGGATTCGAAGATCCTTTGGATTTGGCCAATACATCGGTGATCCCTGCACTCTCTAAAACTGCACGCATCGCGCCACCAGCAATTACGCCCGTACCGTGTGATGCGGGTTTAATGTATACCCGACCACCACCAAATTTTCCTTCCGACTCATGAGGAATAGTGCCTTTGAGTACGGGTACTTTGATGAGTGATTTTTTTGCATCGTCAATGCCTTTGGCAATGGCCTCGGACACCTCTTTGGCCTTTCCCAAACCATAACCAACAATTCCATTTTCATCACCCACCACAACAATGGCAGAGAAACTGAATGTACGACCGCCTTTGGTCACCTTAGCTACCCGTTGAACACCCACCAAACGGTCTTTGAGCTCAATTTCACTTGCTTTTACGCTTCTTATATTACTGGTTGACATATATTTCTAAGATTAAAAAACCAAACCTCCCTCACGGGCTCCTTCAGCCAAGCCTTTCACACGACCATGGTAGAGATATCCATTCCGATCGAAAACCACTTGCGAAACACCCGCATGAAGCGCACGTTCAGCCAAGAGCTTCCCGACCATGGCGGAGGCTTCTACCCTCCTAACTCCCTGAAGGGATAGCGACTTATCCTTGCTGCACGCAGCGACCAAGGTTGTTCCAACCTTATCGTCAATGATCTGAGCGTATATCTCATTGTTGCTCCGAAACACCGATAACCGTGGTCGGGTTGAGTCACCTGTGATCCGCTTACGGATACCGCGACGAATTCTGTTTCTTCTGAGTTGTTTGGTAAGCATCTTATAACATTATTTCTTGGAGGCAGATTTACCGGCTTTGCGGCGCAAAATTTCATTTTGGAAGCGAATACCTTTTCCTTTGTATGGCTCAGGGCTGCGTAAAGAGCGAATCTTTGCGGCCACCTGACCAATCAATTCCTTATCATTACCACTGAGGGTAATGGTTGGATTTTTACCTTTAACCGTCTCCGTTTGAAGAGATAATTCCTTCGGAATTTGCATAATAATGTCATGGGAATATCCCAGGGACAGTTCCAATAATGATCCATTGGCGTTTGCACGGTAACCAACGCCCACCAGCTCCTGAGTAACAGAATAACCTGTGCTTACACCGATCACCATATTATTTAACAAAGCTCGGTACAAGCCATGAAGCGCTTTATGACGCTTGCTGTCTGACGGACGCCCCACTACAAGTACGCCGTCCTCTACTTTCACCTGCATATCGGGATCCACCGAACGCTTCAATTCACCCTTGGGTCCTTTAACTGTAACAGAATTGTGATCCGTTACATGGACACTAACCCCACTCGGCAGGGGTATGGGTTGTTTTCCTATGCGTGACATATTAAAATCTAATTAGTATACATAACATAAAACCTCACCACCCACATTCATCTGACGGGCCTCCTTATCGGCCATCACTCCACGAGAAGTGGATATAATGGCAATACCCAAACCATTGATCACCCGTGGCAATTCGTCGGCACCTGAATATTTGCGGAGACCAGGACGACTAACTCTGCGCAATTGGCGAATCACGGGCTCGTTGGTGCCAGGTAGATACTTGAGCGCAATCTTGATGGTGCCTTGGACACCGTCATCTACGAATTTATATTGGCTGATGTAGCCCTTTTCATACAACACCCGGGTGATTTCCCTCTTGGTGTTGGACGCCGGCACCTCAACTACCCTGTGGCTGGCCTTCAGGGCGTTACGCAAACGCGTAAGATAATCTGCTATTGGATCTGTCATGAATAAATGATTGAAGTGCTTACCAACTTCCTTTAGTTACACCTGGGATTTTACCCTCAGAAGCCATTTTACGAAACAACACACGGGAAATCCCAAACTGGCGCATATACCCTCTGGGGCGGCCAGATATCATACAACGATTGTGTAAACGAACGGGGGAAGCACTTTTAGGTAACTTTTGTAACCCTAGAAAATCTCCCTCCTCTTTGAGTTTGGCTCGCTTGGCTGCATATCGCGCCACCATCGCCTGTTTTTTACGGTCTCTCGCCTTAATACCCTCTTTGGCCATGAGCTTTGTGTTTAATTTTTTGAAGATTTGAACGGCATGCCCATTTCCGCCAATAAAGTTCTGGCTTCTTCGTCACTTTTCGCCGTTGTTACAAAAGTGATATCCATTCCAGTAATCCGACTCACTTTATCGATGTTGATTTCCGGAAAGATAATATGCTCGGTGACCCCCATGGTGTAATTTCCACGACCGTCAAAGCCCTTAGGATTGATCCCGCGGAAATCGCGAACCCGCGGAAGAGCAACCGAAGTTAGCCGATCCATGAATTCATACATCCGATCACTGCGGAGGGTAACTTTAGCCCCGATCGGCAGGTTCTCCCTAAGCTTGAAATTGGAAATAGCTTTTTTGGATTTAGTGGGAACTGCTTTCTGACCAGCGATGAGGCTCATTTCCTGTACTGCTGCATCGACCAATTTCTTGTCGGATACCGCTGCACCGACACCTTGATTGATGGCAATTTTTACCAAGCGAGGAACCTCCATAGCATTTTTGTATCCAAACTTCTCCTTCAAAGCTGGGACCACCTGTTCGTGATACTTTTTCTTTAATCTAATTTCGTAATTCATCACTTAATTATTTCACCTGTTTTCTTCGAGAATCGAACCAAATTTCCTTGGGCATCCAATTTGCGACCGACTTTTGTCGCAGTGTTGCCCACCACCAGCATCAGGTTCGATAAATCAATTGGCGCCTCTTTCTTTACAATACTTCCATTGGGTGTGGTAGCATTGGGTTTCGTATGACGAGAAACAATTCGTATGCCCTCTACCAATGCCTTTCCTTCATCAGGAAGCATTTGAATGACACGCCCCGTCTTACCCTTATCATCACCGGCAATCACCTTAACAGTATCGCCCTTTTTAATTTTCCATTTTGTTCCAGACATGGGAATAAATTTTAGAGTACCTCAGGAGCAAGTGAAACGATTTTCATGAACAACTTCTCACGGAGTTCACGGGCAACAGGGCCAAAAATACGTGTTCCGCGTGGCTCATCCTGTGCGTTCAACAACACCACTGCGTTGTCATCGAATCTTATGTATGATCCATCTTTCCGACGAACCTCCTTACGGGTGCGCACAACGACTGCCTTCGATACACTGCCCTTCTTGGCATTACCCGACGGAATGGCTGATTTCACTGAAACCACCACTTTATCTCCAATGGATGCATAACGACGACCAGTTCCACCCAATACACGGATAACCAATACCTCTTTAGCGCCGCTGTTATCGGCCACACTCATTCTACTTTCCTGTTGTACCATCTTATTTTGCCTTTTCTATTATTTCAACAAGTCTCCAGCGCTTAAGCTTACTTAACGGACGGGTTTCCATGATGCGTACCACGTCGCCTACACCACACTCATTTTTTTCATCGTGCGCATGAAACTTCTTGGTACTTTTCATAAACTTACCATAAATCGGGTGTTTTAGCTTACGCTCTACCACGACCGTGATGGTTTTTTCCATCTTATTTGACACCACGTTTCCCACGCGCTCCTTTCTGAATTTTCTTTCCAATTCCATGAACTTCCTGATTTTTAAGATTGAGCGGCCAAATTTTCTAGTTCACGTCGACGAATCTCTGTGAGCATCCGTGCGATGAATCTTCTGGTTTGTCCGATTTTGGCCGTACTCTCGGCCGCCGACAAGGCATTACCAAAGCGCAAACGTGTTAGGTTCTTACGCTCCTCCGCTACCCGCTCCACGAGCTCGGTGGACGAAAAGTCTTTAATGGCTGAATTTTTCATACCGCAGTTTATTCCGAATAATCGCGTTTAACAATGAAAGAAGTGCTCACGGGCAACTTCTGGGCGGCAAGACGCATAGCCTCTTTGGCGACGGGCAAAGGTACGCCATCTGCCTCAAAAATCAAAGTGCCTGGCTTTACCACAGCCACCCAATACTCGGGCGCGCCCTTACCCTTACCCATGCGAACCTCTGCAGGCTTTTTGGTTATGGGTTTATCTGGAAAAATACGTATCCAAACCTGACCTTCCCGTTTCATAAAACGAGTCACTGCGATACGGGCTGCTTCTATTTGTCTGGAAGTAATCCACTTGGCTTCGAGCGACTTCAGACCAAAGCTGCCAAATGCAATCTCTGCTCCGCGCGTGGCCATACCATGAATTCTTCCTTTATGGGTTTTTCTAAATCGGGTTCTCTTTGGCTGTAACATATCAGTTCTCTATGACAATTTAATTCGATTACGCTCTAGGACGGCCACTTGGTTTTCCACCACCTCTGCGATCACCCCCACGATCCCCACGCTCACCTCGGTCACTCCTACCACCTCTTCTTTCACCGCGTCCGTCTCGTCCTCCTGGGCGATCACCGCCGCGTCCACCGCTACCGCCCCCAGTTGCAGAACCCGTTACGGGTGACAAATCACGCTTACCAAAAACCTCACCCTTGAATATCCATACTTTCACCCCAATCTTCCCATAAACCGTTTGGGCTTCACGCAAGGCGTAATCAATGTCTGCGCGCAGGGTATGCAATGGAATTCTTCCTTCTTTATACTGTTCTGAACGTGCAATCTCCGCACCACCTAAACGACCAGAAACCATTACTTTGATTCCTTCGGCACTCGTACGCATGGTTGATGCGATAGACATTTTCATGGCCCTACGGAAGGAGACACGGGCCTCTAACTGACGGGCAATGCCCTCCGCAACCAATGCTGCGTCCATTTCAGGACGACGAATCTCAAAAACATTCAAAGCCACATCGGATTGGGTTAGTTTTTTCAACTCCTCCCTAATCTTCTCAATCTCAGCGCCACCCTTGCCAATCACCACACCCGGACGACTGGTATGAATGGTCACCGTAATCTTCTGAAATGAACGCTCTATAATAATCCGCGCAATACCCGTATTGTCGATACGTGCACTAATGTATTTGCGGATTTTATCATCGCCGATCAATTTTTCAGCGAACTTTTTTCCGCCATACCAATTGGATTCCCATCCTCTGATGTAGCCCAGACGAAGGCTTACTGGATTTGCTTTTTGTCCCATATCTATTATTCTACATTAGTAGGCCGTGAATCCACAACCAAGGTTATGTGGTTTGAGCGCTTTCGAATCCGATGGCCGCGACCTTGAGGGGCCGGACGAAGGCGCTTGAGCATGCGGCCTTCATCGACCTGAATTCGCTTCACGTATAATCCAGCTTCCTCAAGAGAAGTATCTGAATTCGACTTCTCCCAATTGGAAATAGCGGAAAGTAATAATTTTTCCATGTTGATCGACGCATGTTTCTTCGAAAACCGAAGAATACCACTGGCCCGGTCTATTTGCTGACCCCTGATCAAATCCGCCAACAGGCGCATCTTGCGTGGCGAAGTAGGACAATCGCGAAGTATGGCTACTGCTTCCATTATCTTTTGCCTTTATCTTTTTTGTTAGAGTGACCACGGAAGGTACGGGTAGGTGAAAATTCACCGAGTTTATGACCTACCATATTCTCCGTTACGTATACGGGTATGAATTTATTCCCATTATGAACAGCAAAGGTGTGTCCAACAAATTCGGGAATAATCATTGAACGACGAGACCATGTTTTGATGACAGTCTTCCGGGTTGCACTATTCATCACTGTAACCTTATTCTCTAAGGTATACTCGACAAATGGACCCTTTTTAAGTGAACGAGCCATATTTAAGATTTCCTGCGGTTAACGATTAAACGATCGGATGACTTGCGCGGCGACCGGGTTTTGTAGCCTTTGGCCAACAAGCCTTTGCGGGAACGTGGATGACCTCCAGATGCCCTTCCCTCACCACCACCCATTGGGTGATCGACCGGATTCATGGCCACGCCACGCACCCGGGGGCGACGACCCAACCATCTGCTCCGACCCGCCTTCCCGCTGATGACCAACAGATGATCCTCATTACTCAGACTACCCATTGTAGCCAAACAAGATTGGAGAACCATGCGCGTCTCACCGCTGGGAAGCTTTATGGTAGCATATTTATCGTCACGCGCTGCCAAAATTGCACTGGAACCTGCACTGCGAACCATTTGCCCCCCTTTGCCCGGCTGAATTTCAATGTTGTGGATGGCCGAACCCAGAGGAATGTCCTTGAGCAGCATCGCATTGCCCAAATCTGGAGTGGCACTAGGGCCACTCATCACCGACTGACCCACTTTTATTCCACGTGGCGCAAGTATATACCGCTTCTCGCCATCGACATAATGCAACAAGGCCACCCAAGCGGTACGGTTTGGATCATATTCTAAACTAGCTACGCGGGCGGGGATATCATGCTTGTTTCTTTTGAAATCGATTACCCGAAGCATTTGCTTGTGACCACCTCCACGATACCGCATGGTCATCTTACCATTGCTGTTGCGCCCACCAGTCTTGCTGGTCGGAACTAACAAGCTCTTTTCGGGAGCAACCTTACTCAATTGCGACCGGTCATCAGCGATCTTAAATCGCAGTGAAGGGGTTAATGGTCTAAATCTTTTAACTGGCATGACTTAAATATTGCTGTAGAAATCGATGACATCACCCTCTTTAAGCGTAACAATTGCTTTTTTGTAAGAAGCGGTCATGCCAGTGAGTGTACCTGATTTGGTGAATCGCCGTTTGCGATCACCGCGACAACGCATCGTGTTGACGGCTTCTATACCCACACCATACAATTGCTCTATAGCCGTACGAATTTGAATTTTATTGGCTCTTGGGTCAACGCGAAAAGCATATTGTCTCCGCTTCTCCCCGAGTACGGTCATTTTTTCAGAAATAATTGGTTTCCTTAGGATTTCCATATCACGGATTTAATTGCTGACTGATTTTGCCCACGGATGAACTCATTAATAGAAGGCGTGAGGCTTTCATCAGATCATAAGTATTCAGATCTTCGGCCCGTACTACACGCGCCTTTTGAAGGTTACGAACAGATAAAACAAGGGCATCATTCTTTTCGGATGTAACCAACAGTACGCGCTGACCCGTCGCTTGAAATCCACTCAAAAAGCGGGCAAATGCACTGGTCTTGGGCGCATCAAAGGTAAAATCCTCAAGAACAGTAATCTGACTACTCGCTGCCTTTTGAGATAATGCAGATCTACGTGCCAAAGCCTTCACTTTCTTATTCAGCTTGAAACTGTAGTCGCGCGGCTTAGGTCCAAAAACACGGGCACCACCTTTATACAAAGGATTATTGATATCACCCTTACGCGCACCCCCAGTGCCTTTTTGTTTGTGAAGCTTGCGGGTTGAACCCGACATTTCACTGCGCTCTTTAGATTTGTGGGTGCCCTGACGTTGGTGCGCAAGAAACTGCTTCACGTCGAGGTACATCGCGTGAGTATTGGGCTCAATTCCGAAAACTGAATCAGGCAACTCAACCGTTGCTGCCGTTTCCTGGCCCTCTTTGTTGTAAACTTTGACTAGCATATTATTTCTCAACAATTACGAATGAACCTTTTGGTCCGGGTACTGAGCCTTTTACCACGAGTAAGTTTTTATCGGCATATACCTTAATCACCTCGAGGTTCTGAACTTTTACACGCGCACCACCTGTGCGACCCGCCATGCGCATGCCTTTGAAAACTTTACTGGGGAACGAGGATGCACCTAACGAACCTGGAGCCCTAAGCCGGTTATGTTGGCCGTGAGTTTGTCCACCAACCCCACCAAATCCATGGCGCTTCACAACCCCTTGAAAGCCTTTTCCTTTGCTTATTCCAACCACGTCTACTGAATCCCCTGGTTCAAATATGGAGACATTGACTAAATCACCCAATGCTGATTCCTTAGAATCACCACGAAACTCCACAACCTTTCTCTTGGGAGTGGTGCCCGCGCGGCGAAAATGCCCCACCAAAGCATTCGGCGTATTCTTCTCTTTACGCTCTCCAAATGCCAACTGCACAGCCGCATAACCCTCTTTGTCCTCAGTTTTCACTTGGGTAACCACGCAAGGACCTGCCTCCAACACCGTGCATGGAAGCATTTTTCCATCTGCACCAAAAATGCTGGTCATACCCACTTTCTTTCCAATTATTCCAGACATAACCTTAAACTTTAATTTCTACTTCAACACCACTTGGCAATTCCAGCTTCATCAAGGCATCAACTGTTTTAGCACTAGAACCATGGATGTCTAAAATCCTCCTGTATGTACACAACTGAAACTGCTCTCGCGCCTTCTTATTGACGTGCGGTGACTTCAATACCGTAAAAATCTTTTTACGGGTCGGCAATGGAATGGGACCTATGACCACAGCGCTGGTCAGTTTAACCGTCTTTACAATCTTATCAGCCGTCTTATCGACCAGATTGTAATCAAACGATTTCAGTTTTATGCGAATTCTTTGGCTCATATACTGTAGCTATTTAATTCTTTTCGGCTTTCATGGCCTTGTATTTGGCCAAAACATCCTCGGAAATATTCTTAGGGGTCTCTGTGTAATGAGAGAACTCCATAGTAGAGGTGGCACGCCCTGAAGTGAGGGTTCTTAGCACAGTAACATACCCAAACATCTCGGCCAACGGAACCTGAGCTTTAATCACCTGAGCCCCGTTCCGACTGTCCATACCTTGCATTTGTCCACGACGCTTGTTGAGGTCACCAATTACGTCTCCCATATATTCTTCAGGGGTAATTACCTCAACCTTCATGATGGGTTCAAGGAGAATGGGGTTGGCTTTGCGACACGCCTCACGAAAAGCGCTTCGTGCGGCAATCTCAAACGACAACGAATCGGAGTCGACTGCGTGGAATGATCCATCAAACAAGCGAACCTTTAAATTATCGATGTTGAAACCCGCGAGTACGCCGGTAGACATGGCTGCAGCGAAACCCTTCTCAACAGATGGAATGAATTCACGAGGAATAGCACCCCCTACGATTTCATTGACAAATTCCAAACCTGGCTTTTCTGGATCGCCAGGCATTACTTCAACCTGAATATCAGCAAATTTACCGCGTCCACCCGTCTGCTTTTTATAGACCTCGCGGTGGATCACGGGAGCCGTAATCGCCTCCTTGTAATTCACTTGAGGGGCACCTTGGTTGCATTCCACCTTGAACTCTCGGCGCAAACGATCTACGATGATTTCCAAGTGCAATTCACCCATACCCTGGATGATGGTCTGACCTGTATCTTCATCAGTATGTACTCGGAAAGTCGGATCTTCTTCAGCTAGTTTTGCCAAAGCATTACCTAACTTATCTGAATCAGCCTGCGTTTTTGGCTCTACTGCCAATCCAATCACCGGCTCGGGGAATTGCATGGCCTCCAACAAAATCAAGGCCTTTTCATCACATAGAGTATCTCCGGTCTTGATGTCTTTAAAACCAACAGCAGCACAGATATCACCCGCCTCAACAAACTCAATGGCCTTGCGGTCGTTGGCATGCATTTGGAACAAACGGGAAATTCGCTCCTTCTCAATCAAAATTCCCTTATCGGCATCACTACGTACTTTAGAAACATAGGAACCTGCTTCGAGTCGACCAGAATAAACACGGAAAAATACCAAGCGACCCACGAAAGGATCAGTCGCTACTTTAAAGGCAAGTGCACAAAATGGCTCATCTACCGAAGGCTTACGTGTTAAATCAGCGTCGGTCTTAGGATCAGTACCCTTCACCGCTTCCGTGTCGACCGGCGATGGCATGTAGGAACAAACAGCATCCAATACGGCCTGAACCCCCTTGTTTTTAAAGGAAGAACCGCACATCATGGGCACAAATTTGCCATCAATCACCGCACTGCGAATGGCCACACGCATCTCCTCCTCTGTAATGGAATCGGGATTGTCAAAGAACTTCTCCATCAACTCCATATCGTACTCCGCGCAAATTTCAACTAATTTTTGGCGGCTCTCATTCGCGAGCTCAACCAAATCCTCTGGGATAGGGATTTCCTTGTAGGTCATGCCTTTGGTATCCTCATCCCAGATGATGGCCTTGTTCGTGATCAGATCGACCACCCCTTTGAAATGCTCTTCTGAACCTATAGGCACCTGAAGCGGAATGGCCACTGAGCCGAGCATTTCG
The DNA here is from genome assembly GCA_903908015.1 of uncultured Bacteroidota bacterium. Taxonomy (GTDB): domain Bacteria; phylum Bacteroidota; class Bacteroidia; order UBA7662; family UBA7662; genus F1-60-MAGs140. The sequence continues at coordinate 561 of CAIVQI010000006.1, read as the reverse complement.
CGTACTTGGTTACATACCGCGAAGAAGTCGGCGCCCTGGCGGTCCATTTTATTAACAAAACCAATCCGTGGCACTCCATAATTGTCGGCCAAACGCCAGTTGGTCTCCGATTGTGGCTCAACACCATCCACAGCCGAAAACAAAAACACTAAACCATCCAAAACCCGCAAGGACCGGTTCACCTCTACAGTGAAGTCAACGTGACCTGGCGTATCAATGATGTTGATGGCATAATCTGTATTTTGCCAATTCCAGGTGGTCTTGGTGGCGGCAGATGTAATGGTGATTCCCCGCTCTTGTTCTTGGGCCATCCAATCCATTGTGGCCGCACCATCATGCACCTCACCAATTTTGTGGGTCATGCCGGTATAATAGAGTATCCGCTCTGTGGTGGTGGTCTTACCCGCATCGATGTGTGCGGCAATACCTATATTTCTTACGAACTTAAGATCTTTCTGGGCCATGGTATTAGAATCTGAAATGTGAAAACGCTTTATTGGCTTCGGCCATCTTATATGTATCTTCCTTCTTTTTAACGGCAGCACCTTCACCCTTGGCGGC
>CAIVQI010000005.1 GCA_903908015.1 uncultured Bacteroidota bacterium | reverse complement strand
TGTCTGCTTTTGACAGCTCGGCTTCCAGTGCCTTTATTTCTTTTCCGATTTCTGTGTACTGCGCACGCAATTCAGCCAATCGCGCCGCTGGATTTTCAGCGGCCTGTTGTTCGCCGCAGGAAGGGACAATAATGGTGGCGATGAAGAATACGCACATTTTTACAATGGGATGGGTGTGGTTGGGCAACATATGATGAATGGATAAAGGGTAGGGTTTTGTTGATTGAAACTGGATTTGCGTCTGAAGTGTTGGGGGTCTGGGCACCTTTATTGTTTTTCTAAGAGGGTTCCACGGGCTTTTTCAAGGTCTACCCGAGCCATCAACCAATCGTAGACCGCACCGAAATAGCCTGATTCCGCTTCGGTGAGGGCACTTTCTGCGGCAGTTACCTCTAATCCCGATCCCACCCCTTCGCGGTATTTGGTTTGGGTCACTGTAAGAACCTGACGCGACAATCGAAGGTTGTCTTCCTGCGCCTCAAGCGAGCGTATTTGGTTGCGCAGCTGCGTGATCGCGTGGGCTTCCTCCATCCATGCCGCTTGCCGGAATTGGTCGGTCAGGTGCTGTGATTTCAACATTTCAATCTTTTTTTGTTGAATTTTATACTTTTTGGTGAAACTGTCGAATACGTTCCAGTTTACGCCCAGTCCCAACGAACCATAGGCAAACCAAGCCCCAGCAGGGTCGCGGACCTGACTAAATGTATTGGATCCGGCGAGCGCGCCACGTTGTGCTTGAAGGGCCAGGGAAGGCAGGTATGCCGATTGGAGGCTTTTGATTTCGAGCTTTAGTCCGGTTTGCTGCAGCATCAATAGTTGCATCTCCGGACGTTTGCGGATATCGAAACCCGATTCGAGCGGTAATGCGCGGAGGTTCACAAGCATATTTAGACTGTCACTCAGTTGGATCGACTCCGCAACGGGGTATCCCATCTGAAATTTGAGCAAATTGAGACTGATGTCGCACAATGCCGCCACTTTTTCGCGTTGTGACCGCAGGTTGTTTTGCTGAACGCGAAGACGGTCCACATCGAGCTGTTCGGCAAATCCTTCCCTGTTCAGGGTTTCAAGTTCTGCAAGGCTCTTTCCAATTCTTTGGAGGGCAGCATCGAGCGTACGCAATCGCTCAAAACTGACTAATGCCCCGTAATAAGCCTTCTTGACCTGCTCCACCACCTGGGTTCTTGTCATTTCACTGTTTTTCACCGCCAGCTCTCGGTAGGTTTTCACTGCTTGTAGTCCCACCAAATAACTCCCATCGAAGAGCAGTTGGCGTACGGTTATGGCCGCATTGCCTCCGTAGCGCGGTTGAAATTGAAGGGCCAAGGGCTGCCCTTTGGGTATTTCTGGGTTAAACAGCGATCCATCCGGCACAATCACTTTCTGGATAATGAAATTGTCGCTCACCCCATACGAAGCACTGATCTGAGGGAAGCCGATGGAGGTGATTTCCCGCACTTTGAGATCCGCCGCTTGTTCGTCGAGGCGGGCGTTTTCGACCGATACGTTTTGTTCGAGCGCGAAATCGATGGATTGCTTCAGGCTGAAGCGCGGATTGGGTTTGGATGGATTTTGGGCGCGAATGTCTGGGGAAGCGAGCCCGAAAATAATGATAAAAGGAAAAATCTTACTGCCTGATTTCATAGAATATTGGGTGCTGAATGGGCAAATGGTTATTTTTTTTGGACTGATTTTACTTATATTAAAATGTTATAATATATGTTATATAAATTCTTTCTCTAATTGGTTCATCACATCGAGACCTTCGCTGGTCACAATTCCGTGTAAGAAAACGCTGATGATGTGGCGGATGAGGTCGCCTACTGCTCGTTCCAGTTGCGGCTGTTGCCCGGGCTCGGTGAGCAACCGAATGTGTTGCAGATGCATGGCCGCTACAATCTCGGTGTCAAGATCCAAACGAAACAGGCCCTCTTGTTGGCCTCTTTGGATCACGCCCACCACTTGAGCGAAGATTTCATGGGTGCGGTATTGTTCAAAGCGAGCCCAAGTATCAGGGTAGTACTTGTTAAGGTCGAACAAAAAGGCAGGCGATACCTGTTCCATTCGTGCGCGGGCCAACCGAGCCATCTGCAGTACCTCATCGACCGCATGGCGCGATTGTGCGCGGACCCTTTCGGCATCCTCACGGTGCGATGCTAGGTAGTCCCCAACAATGCGATCCACCAGGTGTTTTTTATCCGGACAGCAACTATAAATAGTCTTTTTGGAAATGCCCATGCGCGATGCGATATCGTCGAGCGTGATGCTCTTTGTTCCATACAGGAACAGAAGGTCTCTGATGCGCAACAATAAGGACTTATGTGGGTCTTCCATTCGGGGCACAAAATTAAAGAAACTATAATCGTTTTTAAAGTTTCCTTGGTGTTAAAAGTTTCTGATTTTAGGTAACGGCCTATCCTGTATTTTTGTTTGGTGAAATCACCATTTACTTCGGATTTTGTTTTGGGTATTTTGGGTGGGGGGCAACTCGGACGAATGCTGCTCGATGAGGCGCGCCGATTCAATTTAAAAACACGTGTGCTAGACTCCTCGCCCGACGCGCCCTGTGCCCATGTTTGTGATGAGTATGTTTTGGGTAACCTGCTGCATGAGGAAGATGTGATTCGGTTCGGACGATCCTGCGATGTGCTGACCTTAGAAATCGAGCATGTACATGCCGGCGCGCTCCGCAAACTGCGCGATTCCGGTGTGGTGGTCCATCCCAATCCCGAGGCGCTCCTCACCATCCAGGATAAATCGCTGCAAAAGAAATGGCTCATGGCGCATGAATGGCCAACAGCGCCTGTACATTTTTACGAGGGATTAAAACCGCTGAGCGATGCCATTCATGCGGGCCGTCAGACATTGCCTTCATTTTGGAAATCGAATCGTTTGGGTTACGATGGAAAGGGTGTTCGTGCCCTTCGATCGGTCGACGACCTACTGTCGCTTCCCGATGTTCCTTGCATCGTGGAGGAGCCGATCGACCTGGCCTGCGAGGTGGCCGTATTGGTTGCGAGAAACATGAGGGGCCAGGTCACAGCCTTTCCCCCCTGTGAAATGGTCTTTCATCCCAAGGCCAATCTGGTTGAAGAGGTCTTGATGCCAGCGCGACTTTCCTCGGAGGTATTGAGGGAAGCGATCGAGTTATCCAAACAAATAACAAAAGATCTGGACGTATGTGGTCTGCTCGCGATCGAGTTTTTCTACACCCGCGATGGTCGATGGCTGGTGAATGAAATGGCGCCAAGGCCCCATAACAGCGGGCACGTGACCATAGAGTCGTGTAATTATTCTCAGTATGCGCAGCACCTCCGCGGCATATTGAATTTACCGCTTCATACACCCGAATCCTTGCACACCGGGATTATGGTGAATCTGGTCGGTGCCGAAGGTCATTCCGGACCAGCGCGTTTTGAAGGTGCAGATCAACTTCTTGGAGTGCCTGGTGTGTATGTGCATGCCTATGGTAAAGCCGAGACCCGTCCGATGAGGAAAATGGGTCACTTCACGGTAGTGGGGAGCGATCCAGATGACCTCATCCGTCGGGCACGGGAGCTGAAGTCACTCATTAGGGTGGTCAGCTCGGGCGTTCAATCCGACACTTCTTCGTAGTTCAATACCAAAGCTTCATTGATGAGCACAACAACACACTTCACAAAGGATACGCCATCCAAAACGAGCGCTAATTTCCATGAACATCCTTTAGTGGGAATTGTTATGGGTAGTAAATCGGATCTTCCCATCATGAAACAGGCCGCAGTGGTGCTTCAAGAGTTGGCGGTGCCGTGTGAAGTGCGCATTGTATCGGCCCACCGTACCCCTTTGCGCATGGTGGATTATGCCGAGACCGCTGCATCCAGGGGCTTAAAAGTGGTGATTGCAGGTGCCGGTGGTGCGGCTCATCTACCGGGTATGATTGCTTCTATTTGCCCACTTCCTGTGGTGGGTGTTCCAGTGAAGTCATCCCAGAGCATGGACGGCTGGGACTCTGTGCTTTCGATTTTGCAAATGCCAGGTGGAATTCCTGTGGCCACGGTGGCCCTGAACGGGTCAAAGAATGCAGCGCTACTGGCAGCGCAAATGTTGGCCATCTCGGATACGGCTTTGGCGGAGCGCCTCGCCCAATACAGAAGGCGTCTACAGCAGCAAATAGAAACAGATGCTACACTCCTTGAAAATCAGGGTTGGCAATCATTCACAGGATAACAGAACTTTATTCTGTTGGTTCGCTCAATTTGGCCTCAAACCCGCAAGATTCAAAAACAGCTTCTATGTTTTTGGGATCGATTTCCTGTCCCCAAACGCTGAGGGGTCGTTGATCGTGCTGCAAATCCACTTCCCAGTGATCAATACCCGGGAGCTCATTGAGACCTGTTTCGATTTTTCGCACGCATCCGCCACACTGGAGGTCTGTTTGAAAGATGAGTTTTTTCATGATTGAAATTTGAGTAGACGTATGCTGTTGCCCACAACGCTCACCGAACTAAAGGCCATAGCGGCGGCGGCCAGGGATGGATGCATGAGTATTCCGAAAATGGGGTAGAGTAGGCCCATGGCCACGGGTAGGCCGATCACATTGTAGGCAAAAGCCCAAATCAGATTCTGCCTCAGAATGCCGTGGGTGCGTTTGGCCAAATCAAAGAATCGAGTTAAGGCCGACAAGTCGTTTCGGATGGCCACCAAGCCCGATTGATGTTTGCTTAATGCGCTACCAGCACCCATGGCCATGCCCAGATCGGCAGCCGCCAATGCCCCGGCATCGTTGAGCCCGTCGCCCAACATGGCCACTGACTTATTCTTGGACTGCCAAGAGCGTACCTCCGCCAGCTTTTCTCCTGGAAGCAGATCGCCTTTGAAGCAGATGATCCCTAGCTCGTGGGCAACCGCCGCCACCCGTTCACTGCGGTCACCGCTGAGGAGTATGGGTTCAATGCCCCTGTTTTTCATGCTTTCTACAAAGTCAAACGCATCTTTACGCATGAGATCATCCACCAATGCACATGCCAACGGCTTGCCGTCCGACCCCAACCACAATTCAGCGGATGCTGCTGCTTGATGTTGAATCCAATCGCGCCAATCATCTTGATTCTGATGCCTTAATGCCTTGGGAATGACATCAGATTCTTCCATTTTTGCAGTGTTATTGATATCAGAAAATGTGTCGTATGGAATTGGGTTGGTGCCCAATTGACGGGTTTCTGCTTTTGATTCAGCAACAAATGACCAACGACCTGAGCGATATTCTGTTTCGTCAACCCGAAAAGATAGTCCAAGTCCCACATGTTCTTCAATGTCGGACATGTTTAAGCCTGGATGGGTGCGTAGCTCGTTTGATATGGATACAGAATCTTTGTCGGCTATTGACCCTATGTCAACGCCTTCAACTTCATAATGTATGAGTGCGCGCGCCACAGGGTGAGAGGAGTGTTGGGCCGACTTTTGCCATAGTTCAAGAAGGTAGCGTTGCCGATCAGGAGCAATTGATGGGCTCCACCTGATTGAGCGAACAATCGGCTGGCCAGACGTAAGGGTTCCTGTTTTGTCACAGAGCAGGATGTTGATTTGACCTGCTTTTTCCCATACGGATGCGTCACGCACCAATATGCCCCATCGTGTGGCGCTGGAAACAGCCGCGACGAGTGCAGTTGGTGTGGCCAGTCCCAATGCGCACGGACAAGCGATGATGAGGGTGTTCACAAAGGCCAATAGACCCATTGAAAAAGCGTTTTCCTCGGCAAAGATCCACCACAGGCTGGCCGATGTGAACGCGAGTGCCACAACTCCTGGCACGAACCACTGGGTGATCTGGTCGACTTTGTCTTGAATCGGTGCCCGAGCCGCCTGCGCTTCCCGTATTTGTTGGATGATTTGTGCTTGAAGCGTTTCCGATCCTTGTCGCGCCACCACCACTTCCAGGTTGCCCGCTATTGTCTGGCCTCCTGCGCGCACCTCGTCTCCCCGACCGCGCGATACAGGAAAAGGTTCGCCTGTGAGCCACGACTCATCGATGTCGGCCCGACCTGCCACCACGTACCCATCCACGGGTACGCGCGCCCCTGCTTGAATGAAAACCCGGTCGTTCACTTGTAATGAGGCCACAGCAACTCCTGTCCAAGCGTTATTTCTCCAACACAGGGCCACGGATGGCTGATCGCTCAGGAGTTCGCCTAAACCCTCTGTGGCTTTGAGTCGTGCCCTTCCTTCCAACCATCGCCCGAGCAGCAGGAATCCGATGATGGCCCCTATACCCTCATAATAAACATGAGGCGTGATGCCCATCCCGCGCTGGAGCTCGGGAAACAGTGTGTTCCACATGCTGTATCCATAGGCGGTTGCGCAACTGAGGGCTACGAGGCTGTCCATACCCCAAGTCGCTGTTCGAATTTGCGCGATTGCTTTCACAAAAAACCGTCTGCCAGGAATGAGAATGATGGGTGTTGCCAGAGCCGGCATGACCCACCGGGCCCATTCGGTATGCATCCAAATCATCCCGATGGCCATCAAGGGCAATCCCAAGGCGGCCGCCAAAAGGGTGTTTTTTGATGTTTTTTTCAATTCATTTCGCAGGAGTTCTGTAGCGGTGGATTCGGCACTACGTTCTGACTGTACCCATCCGTAGCCCGCTGATTGAAGTTTGCGTGCTATCGCCTCCCAATCGACCGAATCGGACGTGTAGCCAATGCGAGCGGTATGGTTGGCCAGTTGGATATCGGCCGAGTGAATGCCATCTTGTTTTTCTAATATGCGCTTGACGCCTGTTGCGCAGGCTGCACAACTCATGCCCTCAATGGCCACGTGCTTGTAGGCCATGGCAGGTGAAGATGCTTCGTTTGGCTTGGGATGCGACATTTCTAATGATCGGTGGTGCGCTAAATGCCGTTTGGGTGCGTTCCGAGCCAAAGCATCCAAACCGATTGGTCGATAAAGGGCACCTGATTATTGGTGCAAACCGCCATGGTGTGGCCCGTGCCACCCGTGCGTGGGTCTTCCAAATTGTCGTAGAAAATACCAAAACTTGCTGGAGCAATGGCCCGTGTTCCAATCACTTTCACGGTGTCGCGCACCAAGTAGGCGGCCTTGATGCTGGCCCGATCGCGATGGCCTTCAGCAAATCGGTCGATTAGTTTATCGTTTCGCCCCCCCGTTTTGCTTTGGTACACAAGATCGGGTTCTGAGGCCAGATCTATTTCGTCGAGTGCGTATGTCTGGTGGGCATGATTGGCTGTGCGCCTGTGGCCTCCGTAGGGAGTCACAAGCTGTAGGCGTTTGGGGTCGACTTCCGTTACTCCCATGGAAAAAAACTCATCGGCACCAGGCGCATTGCCGCTGCGGAAGCTCATATGTTGGGTTTGGGACGCCAACAAACGGCCTAGTTTTGTTAGTAGTGGCGCATCTTGCTCTCTGACTTCTCGTTTGCCTTCCAAAAGCACCACGGATCCTTCGATGTCATATTGCGCAATGAAGTCGGAAAAAGTCATTTCTACAAAATTAAGGTATATCAGGTAAAAACGGGTGAGTTTCCCTGATGGGAAAGTGGTATTTTTAGCGCTTTATGCTTTTTTACTTCATCCCTGTTTTTGTCTCTTTCCTACTGCATTTTGTCTCTTTCCTACTGTTTTTCTAAACCTTTTTGTTTGCCCCAAATGAAGCCACCTCATTCTATTCTGTTCATTGTATTGATGCTTTTTTCTTCAGATGTGGTGGCCCAGCAGCTTCCAATCGATCAGCCGCAGTCGGTTCCGTTTTTGGCCACCACCGAATTGGCCGATGACACGGCATGGGTTTCGCTCTTCAATCCTGGGGGTGATTCGCTCCCCATAAGCCTAAGCACTTTGGGTGTTTTCGGATCGCCAGCATTTTATGCGCCAGCCTCCGTTTTGATCTTGCCACCAGGGCAGGTTACCCGAATTCCTGTTCGGTTTCGTCCACGACACAACATATACAATGTATCTTCTCTGCTGATCGGGGCTGGGGGTGGACAATCCTCGGTGGGTTTGGGTGGACAAGCATCTTATTCCAGGGCATACTACAGCCCGACCCAGAATTTATCGGGAGAAGACCTCCGTCAGGCCCTGCGGTTGCGGGTTTCATCGCCCTACACCCAGCTGGGATACAGCGGAACCAATAACGCACGTCTGCGGATGTTTGGAACGATCGACAATTGGAAGGTGAATGGTCGGGAGCCAGGGCACACCAATCCCTACAAAAACGAATGCGTGTATACGGGCCGTACCATATCCTATACGGGAACTGATTTTAGTACGGCCACCCTCAACAACGCGCCATATTCTATGAATACCGAGCATACCTGGCCACAAAGTGTAGGTGCCACCAATGAGCCGATGGTGAGTGACCTACACCATATTTTTATCTCCGATGGCCCAACCAATTCAGCCCGGGGCAATAAGCCCTTTGGTTGGGTCCCGAATCCGACCCTCACCTATACTGGGGGTTCAAAGGCCAACAGCACCACTTTTGAGCCCCGGGATGCGCATAAAACGGCCGCGGCATCAGCCATACTGTATTTCGCAGTGCGGCACATGAACCAAGCTGGGGTCGATTTATCCTTCTTAAGTCCGGTTCAGGAAAGTGATTTACGTGATTGGCTGCGAATTTTTCCGATCGATAGTGTTTTGCGCCGCCGCAACGATGATGTACAAGCTGCGCAACTGAACCGCAATCCCTTTATCGACTACCCTGCTTTTTTGGAAAGAATGACACAAGTTCGGGGCGTGGCCCAGATTCCGACCCATAGTCGCCTGGTGGTTATCGATTCAGTGGTTCAATTAGGCGCTGTTCTACCGGGTGATACCCTGGTCTATCCAGTAGTTTTGGGTAATCCGGGCACCGATTCTATGCGAATCAACTCGATTCTACCCGTGGGTTCTGGGCTAACGATACAAAATCCGCCATCACTTCCATTGACCATCGCCCCGGGTGCTGTGGCTCAAGTTTATCTTCGGTATTTGGGCGGACAAACACCACTGAATGGATCGGTTCAATTGGGCTTGGCGGGCCAGCCTGGGGGGTTGTTTACTTTGGGTGTACGGGCCACGGTCGAGAACTCTATGGGGCGTTTCGTTTTGGTAAGCCCGGCCAATGAGGCTACCCAAACCCTGCAAGGTTCGAGGACACAAAATTTTACATTTCGTTGGAGCACACCAGGTCCATCCGCGGCAGGTAGTCTTCGATTCGATTGGGTATTGTATGGGCCAGCTCCCCAACGTGATACGCTATTGTGGCGAAATACCATACCCGATACGCAGTTGTCCTTTACCTATGCCTATATGGATTCTGTTTTGCAAGAAGCGGGATTGTCACCCGGGCTTGCACATGGACTCGTTTGGACCGCTACGGCTCATGTGGCGTCTACCCATCGGGGCGCAGAGCGTGCCCACATGCTCCATGTGGTGAGGGGGGTACTCACTACCTCCTTGACAGAAACGATGGATCATCAGGTCGTTTTATACCCCAATCCATCCGCTCATCGGGTGGTGTTAGAAGGTCAAGATGCAGCCAACAATCCGATTGATAAAGAAAGTATCAAGGTTTTGGATTTAATGGGTCGACAAATGCCAGTCGATTTATGTGGGGAACCGGATCGTTTGGCGTGGTCGGTAGCCTCCTGGCCAAGAGGTACCTACATAGTTCAATTCGTTGTGGGTGCGGAACGTCTGCCCAGAGCGTTGCGTTTGATGGTGGATTGAAACTGGCCCAATCATACCAATTCCAAAATGGAGTGAAGTGGCTTTATATGATGATTTCGCGTTCAATTGGGGGGTAGTGTTGACAAGAATATGACAGGCTGCTGATTGGGGTCTTCCTGACCCGTTTTGAAAGTAAGGCTTCTTTGGCTTTTTTCGATCGTAGCGGGGTATTTCCTCATCCGATACCAAGGGGGTAGTATGACAATACCCCTACTGTTACCCTGTACGTCATTTTTCATAGCAATCTGGGCGTTCACCCATCGGAGTTTTGCATCCGAAAGCCGACCAAACTACGGCTTAACGGAATCATGCATAAGCTGAACATACGTTTAGGCCATCAGAATCATCGTTTTGGCGTGACAACTACGCTGCTGTTCATGCTGTCGGTTCATTCCTTAAATGCTCAGTTGATGGGGGTTTACCTGGAGGTTTCGGGTGACTTTTTTCTCCGTCCG
>CAIVQI010000004.1 GCA_903908015.1 uncultured Bacteroidota bacterium | reverse complement strand
TCTACCGGGTTATTGGTGATGGGCGGTTTGTTCTTGGGGTCGTCGAAGGGGTTTTCAGGCCCATTATTCTTGGAACAAGACAACAAAGAAGCCGTGGACATCCCCAAAATGACCCAAAAACAAGCCTTTGCTATGCGCTGCACGATGGTTGTATGCCTGTATGATTCCATGGCCAGCATTTAGATTCGCTCAAATAAACTGCGGGCCTGCCCGGATATGAGTCCAGAAGCCACAATGTTCTGTTTCACCCCAAGTATGTCGCCTATGGTGAGCACATTATCCATCAAGGAGCCCACTGGATTGGTTGCGGAGCCGACCACCAGGTTCTGGGGCACATTCGGACCCGCCATGAGGGTAAACACCCGCATCGAATTCTGGTCGCTGTGGTCGTAGGCATACCAATCATTTTCGTCCTTGATGGGGTTCGGATTCAGGTTGCGTCCGTGCTCTGGTGAAATGATAAAAATGGTATTGCCAGCCATCTCGGGCACTTGATTTTGGATAAAATTCCACAAGAAACCCACCGCGTGGTCGGCCCTGTGCAAGGAGCGGAGGTAGCCGGTAAAATTGCTGTGGCAGCCATCCACCGAATCCATGTTCACCACAGTTAGTGCGGGTTTAAAGGCTTTGATCACCTCGCACGCAAAGCCAACGTTACGAAGATCGCCGTTATCGGCCACCGGCGGCATGGTGATTTGTCCCAGCTGCTGTCGCGCGAAAGTATCCCGCACAAATGACCTAATCTGGTCTTTTTCCTCATCCGTATTTCCGATTTCGGGCAATTGAATCCCACCGGCGGCTGTATAAGAATTGTTTAGAAAATACTTCATTTGCAACATGGGCTCAAGTTCCTCCTCGGGATGGTAGATCCGGGCGTTACTGAGATGCGTTCTGCCAGCGGGTGAAAACGTGACATTCGGCGCTAAAAAATTGCCACCATATTGAATTCCGTAGGAGGGATGCTCGCTATAGTTGAGCAGTGGGATGCTGTTTCCTATGCGGTTACCCACAAACCAGACTTTGCTCGCCGGTATGCCTCCATGTCGGCGCAGGTATTCAAAAATGGTGGGCGACAAAGGCTTTTCCCGCAGTCCCTGGCTTGCCCCCGTATTTCCGGTGAGCAGGGTATTGAGTCCGGAGAAATGTCCGGCCGTTGTGGCCCGCACCTCAGGAAACAAGGTGCCCAGGCTCTGCAATGTAGATGGCAATATGGCCGGTATTGGCGCGCTGCCCCGAGGCTCTCCAGCCACATCGGTGCCATAGACCCGCTTAGCTGCAGGCTGGGCACCATTCAGCATATTCAACATAATGTTACCTCCAACGGGAAACTGCTGGGCGTCGTCGAGGTAGCGCTGGAGCACCGATTCCTGCTGGCGAACGCCCCCCGCGAACATGACATAGACTACATGACTCGCCAACTGTCGGCCAGTTGCTGCGAACAATCGGCCGCTGGGCAACAAATAGGGCAAAACCAACGTGCCCGCCGCTGTAAGACCCGCTTTTTTGAGGAATGTTCGTCGCTTCATATAGAGGTGAAATAATAGGTTCTTGTTGTGCCGTAAAACAGCTTCGATTTAATTCGATTTAGTAGTATTGGTATTCGTTGCTGAGGGCAAAGCTCATGTAGATGATTTGTGGGGTCAGGAAGGGGTGGGTTTGGATATAATTCCTGAACCAGGTTTTTTCGGCCTCGGTAGGCAAACGGATCAAGAACCTCCGGTAGGTATCAATGATAAACCCATCCACATCGGCCCGCATTTCTGTGTTGCTGGGGATCTCGACATCCGCCCGATTCATGAAGTTACTGAGTACAATCTCAAAAGCTACCTGTTGGTCGCCAATCGACTCAATCAAGTCGCGGATTTCGACCAATTGGTTGGCCGATAATGCCCGCTGAAACAAATTGGCATAGAGTATCGAAATGTATTGCTCGATGCTTTTCTTTTTATTCTTGCCGTAGTTGACCCCCTCCACCGCTACAGGATGTACATCATAAACCACATACTCCTCGCGGCTGCATGAGGCAGACATGGTTCCTAACAAAAGAATGTATAATAATTTACGGATGGAAATTGGCGTATTCATCGGAGATCAGAATGTGGAGAAGTGTGGTATGAAAATGACGATCGGTGCTGAGTTGCTGCTGGGCCGCATACAATTCGGAGGTCGACGGATCCCGCGCCAGTAATGTCTTGTAGGCCCACATGACCCAGCCTTGCCAAAATTCGCGTTGGGCCACCACAATCTGTATGTAGTCCGATTTGTTGCTGCCAGGCAGACCAAATAAAGTCGAAGGCTGCGACGCATCAACCATAACATAGGCCCTTTCGAACTCGCTTTGGGATGGAAAACGAAAATAAAGGTTGTCGAAAGTTGCGTTGATGAAGTTGAATGAATTCATGTTGATGAAGTCATAAACAGGATTATCCACCATTCGGGCACAGACACTATCGAGGGTGACCCTGCCGTAGCGGTAGTCGTATTCGCTTTGCATGATTCGCTCGTAGCGCGCAACATCTTCCCTTTTCTGATTGACCGCCATGGTATCGCCATTGAGTGAGTCGACCTGTATGCCGAAGCGTAAAATTCCGATTTGTCCGAGAATATATGCATCACTGACCCCCTCCAGCAAACGTACTTTGGTCATTTCATAGAACCTACGGTAGTAGACCGCCTGATAGGACGAATCGCCTGCGGCGGGAACAGTATCTGTTTGCAGCATACGAATCCAATCCATCCGGCGCGCCTGACTGAGGTCGCCCGATCGTAAATACTGTACGTGTACGGTCATTTCCGAATCAACGGGTTCGCGGCCCAAAAGATCAATGAATACGCGGTTCACATAATTCTCTACCAATATGGTTGGCACATCACCATACCAAGGCGCGTCGTTGTCGGGCACCACTTTTAGGCGTTCGCGGGTGCAGGCAGAGCCCAACTGAATCACCAGCCACAACAGCAGACATTTGGCCAATAAACTAGAAAAGAACTTTTGGCGAATCATCATTGTGCATTACTGGGCAACGAACCTAGAAATTTTGACTAAATTAATCAAAATACAATGATCATCCCCGTTTTCATTTGTTTTTTATTCACGACGATTACCCCTGACGATCAATAAACTTGCGTGCTGTCGATTCCCCCATAAAGCGTTTCAGTAAAGCAAAAGGTGTATCGCGCAAGTCTAGTAGAAGAAGTCCATCCACCGCATTCCCAAACTGCTCATCGACCCCAAAGGCAAGAAAACGACCACCTAAACGGGTGTAATGCTTGATGAGAGGCGGAATGCCCTTTCCATCCTTTTCCAAAACAGACACCAAAGCGGATAGGTGATCGATCGACCGAACTCCTGCAGCCAAACTTTCCAAATCTACCCCCAACAGTTTTTTGGGCAATCTTGGTGGAACTGGGGCACGGACCAATCTGGCATTTCGGTCATCGAGGTGATTTTGGTTGAGGTAATGGAGGATGAGCGCCCGAGACACGGGGTGGAACTGCGCAGACATACTCACCGGCCCAAAGAGCATGGAGTGGGTTGGATTTTGTGCCACCAACCGGGCAATTCCCTTCCACATGAGATTCAACACCCCGCTATGAACTTGGTAGTCGGGGGTGATGAATGACCGGCCCAGCTCTAATGCACCATTCAACCGACGCGCCAACGGTTCTGAAATCTGGAATAAGGTTTCTACATACCTTTTTCGGTGGGCTGTGGTTGTTCCTAATCGATAGGCCCCAACCAAGCGGCGCTTCGACCGATCCCAAACCAGCAAATGCGTGTAATATTCATCAAATTCATCCAAATCGAGCGACTTTCCTGTACCCTCCCCTACCGAACGAAAAGTAAACTCACGC
>CAIVQI010000003.1 GCA_903908015.1 uncultured Bacteroidota bacterium | reverse complement strand
AGTGGTTCTTGTGGTTGTACGGTGCCGATGTTTCCAAAAACGCCGATTGCACCGGGAAAAGAGGAGGAAATACGGGTAGAATACAATTCTGAGGGTAAAAGTGGACTCCAAGACAAGAGTGTGACAGTGGTCACCAATTGTATCCCGAATGTCACAACACTGAGAATTAAAGCCATGGTTCAAGACCGATAAAATTCTAATATGCATACATACTTTTTTCCTGCGCCTCAATTGTTGATGGCGCCTCCAGCGCAAGGTGGACCCGCATCAGCTAATCCAATCATGAGTTTGCTCCTTTGGATTCTGATTTTTGTGGTGATTTGGTTTTTTATGATTCGGCCTCAACGCAAGAAGGATAAGGAGCAAAAACTATTTAGAGATCAGTTGGGCAAGGGACGATGGGTCATCACCATCGGTGGTGTGCATGGGAAAATCCTGGAAGTTTCGGAAACCACCTTGGTGATTGAAACGGAAGGACAAGGTCGGTTGAAAATCGAAAAGTCAGCTGTTTCGGTCGACAGCACAATCGCGGCTTATCCAGATTCGCACAGTGCGGTCACCAAAAAATAAGCTTGAATCGCATGCGTATTGGCCTAACGGGTAATATGGGAAGCGGCAAATCAACGGCCGCCAAGATTTTTCGTTTTTTGGGGGTACCTGTGTTCGATGCAGATGCTGAAGCACGTGATTTGCTCGAGTACGACGATGAGACCCGCAGGGGGGTATTGAATATTTTCGGTCAACAAGCATTTCATCCGAACGGACTGCCCAATCGGGGGTTGATTGGCAAAGCGGCCTTCAAGGATTCAGAAAAATTAAGGGCGCTAAACAACATCATTCATCCAAAGATTCGGATTCGGTCTGATTTATGGCATGAGGGACACCACGAAGCCTATACAATTTATGAGGCCGCACTGCTGGTGGAAAGTGGCAGTTACGAGCGCTTAGATGCCCTGGTTGTGGTTTCAGCACCATCCGCCTTGAAAATTAACCGTGTTGCAGCGCGAAATGGTTGGTCTCGCCGCCACATTAGGGAACGTCTAAAAAATCAAAGGAAACAGCGGGAATTGCTCATATTGGCCGATTATGTCATTAAAAATGATGGAAACCACCTGTTGATCCCGCAGGTATTATCCATACATGGAGAGATCCTCAAGAAATGCGGGAGAGCCGCCATTAAGCCTTCATTTTAATGCGCCAGCCTGCCGGATAACTGCGCGCCATTGATCGGCCATGGCGTCTCGACCAGCCCAATCCTAGTCCTTTATACCGTACAATAAAATGACCTTCCGGCATTTTGCCTGGACTAAAATCACGGCCAGAAAGATACCACAGGGCTTCACGTTCGTTCAAATCGATCGATGGGAAGGAGTCCCAACTGCATTCCGAGAGGAAGGCCGATTCCTGGCTGGGTGCTGTAAATTCATTGGGATACAATCCGCCCAGCGTCATTCCGGGCTTGAGGCATTTATTCCAATTGTATGCCTTGTAGGTGCGCGCAACTAAATCAGAAACGAGCCAGAGTTGGTTTTTTATTTTGACGAATTTTACATCGCTGTGTTTCAATAAAACCTTTGGATCGACTGTCTCGAGGCCCATAGAAACCACAGCGCTGTTGGTCGTTTTGAATGAATGGGCTGTTACAGATACAATTTCTGAGGGCTTCTTACGAAAGCAACAAAAGAAGAAGGCCTCCCCCCTGCCCTGATCAGGCAACATCCGAAAGGCCGCCCCTTTGGGCAGATCAGGATCTAGTTCGGAAGCGTCTGTCCACCCCCATTGTGCCGGCAGCTGAAGTAATACTGGTTCAAGATCATGTTTGAGGAGGTATCTCCAGGCATGTTCATTCTCCTGTGTTGCAAGCGTACAGGTAGCATATATGATCACACCGCCCGGAGCAAGGCAGGGTAATATGTCATTGATTATCGATTGCTGCAATCGAGCACAAGATGCTACATGTTCGGGCGACCAGCGGGTCACCGCTGCAGCATCTTTTCTGAATAACCCCTCTCCACTACATGGAGCGTCAACAAGAATCAAGTCATATCGAAATTCTGATTGCCCAAATCCTTGGGCATCCCAATTCCAAATGCTTATTCTGGGGTTGCCCCATTTGGTCAGGGTTTCTTCTAAAATCGAGACGCGAATACGGTTTACTTCATTGCACATTAAATGACCCCCTGGAGTCAGATGCTTGGATAATATCTGGCTTTTTCCGCCAGGCGCGGCACATAGATCAAGTCCCAGATTAAAGGTTCCTATTTGCTTCAGCACATGATCCAAGATTTGAGAAGATGCATCCTGTACGTAGTAGGCCCCTGCATGCATCAGGGGATCCAGGGTGAAAATGGGGCGCTCTCCTAAATAAAATCCTTCATCACACCAGGGAATGGGCTCTGGGCGCCATCCCTCAGGAACTTGACAGTCCGTTGTCCATTTCATTGGGTTTGTACGGATGGAAACCGTTGGAACCCCTGTTTTTAGTGCATCGATGATGGAAGTGCCCCTTGCCGGCCATTCACTTTCGAGCCGTTGGCAAAAGCCAACAGGCAGTGAACGACTAAATTGGGCATCCACTGAATTAAATGATATTTGGGTGCTTTTTACTTTCCACCCAGCGCATCACGCTTTTTCTTCATCTCCATCGACTTATCGTTGAGCTTGAGCTGCGCATACAGTTGCTGCAGAGATACCATGGTATTGCTGTCTTTCGGGTCGAGTTCGTGGGCCTTTTCAAGATACGGTTGGGCCTTTTGAAAGGCTTCTTTTGCAAGCGCAATCGCGGCGTCGTATTCCTTTTGTTTACTAAACGGAATTTTGTTGGCCTCATTCATCAATTCTGCAGCCCCATTGAAGTACATAGCCCCTAGGTTGTACCATCCATCGAAGTAATCAGGTTTGATGTCGATGCTCCTTTGATACGACACCGCGGCTTTGGTTTTATCACCGCTTTGATCCAGTGCAGAACCCAAGGCAAAGTGTAGTGATGAATTATTGGGGTCGAGGGCTATTGCTTTCTCGAGTTTACTGACCACCTCTGTTGTTCTTCCTTGTAACAAGAAGATATTCAACTCGTCGATGATCAAGGCCACCTCGTTTGGGTATTGTTTTTGGCCCTCATTCAAATAGTTCAGTGCGGCAGCCGTGTCACCTAACGCCTTCTTGTTGCTGGCCAGGGAAATATAAATTTGGGGGCTTTTGAAGTTGAGCTTAAGCAGTGCATCTAAAAATTGAATGGCTTTTGCGGGTTCTTTGGCCTTTTCGCTGGTCAACGCGGCGTTAAACAAAACGTTCGTGTCGTTGGGATTATCGATCAGCACCAGTTCAAAATCTGCCATGGCGGCTTTGTAATTCTTATTGTTATAATGTTCTACTCCGCGATTGTAGAGTTCCCCGACGATTGATAGCATTTTTTTGTTGATATCCGCACCAAAATCGTCTTGGGTGTCGAGTGACTTGCATTTTCGGTAACTCTCCAGCGCAACCAGCAGCGGATCTGCGGTCACCAACTTTTGAAATTCAGGGCGATCTGTTCCAAAAATAGCCAGATAGACCTCTCCTCTGTAGTACCATGCTTTAGCAGAGCTCATTGTTTTCTCATGCACCACAGCCTCCTCGATGGCGGGCAAAGCGCGGTCGAGTTCGCCGCTTCTTAAGTAAATCTGGGCACTTTGTACTTTCTGACTTTGGGCAAAAACCTGACCGAAAGTCAACGTTGACATCAAGGCAATCAAAAGGGCAGTTTTCATGGTTTTAAAGGGTTAGTAGAAGTGATTGTTATTCAATGGGCATGTTTGGGTTTGTGTCGTCGGTTTCATTGTTTTCTGGTACAATGAGATCTGTCTGGTCTTCAGCCTCAGCGTCTTCTTCCAGAGCACCTGCATCCCTTACTCTGGTGATGGAGGCGATGCTCTCTCCATCTTTTAACTTGATCAAACGTACGCCTTGCGTGGCCCTGCCCATGACCCTGAGTTCATCGGTCTGCATGCGGATGGTCACGCCACTTTGGTTGATGATCATGAGTTGATCTCGGTCGATAATGTCTAAAACGCCTACAACCCGCCCTGTTTTCTCGGTGACTTTCATTGTTATTATGCCTTTTCCACCACGGTTGGTGATTCTGTATTCGTCGATATTGGTTCTTTTGCCGTAACCTTCTTGAGAAACTACCAGAACCGTGGTTGAAGGGTCGTCTACACAAATCATGCCGACCACACAATCTTCGGATTGATCGAAGCGAATTGCGGTGACCCCCATGGCGGTTCGTCCCATGCTGCGCACTTTTTGTTCTTCGAAGCGAATGGCTCTTCCACTGGCCAATGCCACCATGACTTGTGAGCTCCCTGTGGTGAGGCGTGCTTCCAGGAGTTCGTCTCCCTCCTGAATGCCAATGGCATGGATGCCGTTGGCCCGCGGTCGACTATACGCTTCTAAACTGGACTTTTTAATCTGGCCCATGCGTGTGCAAAACATCACGAAATGGCTGTCCAGATAGGCGTTGTCGGTCAGATCCTGAACGCTCAGATAAGCTTTGATCTTATCGTCGGGTGCAATGGAAATCAGGTTTTGAACGGCCCT
>CAIVQI010000002.1 GCA_903908015.1 uncultured Bacteroidota bacterium | reverse complement strand
TCTGACATACACGCTCCCGGTACTTCAACCCAATCTTACCTATACCTATACGATACGCCCTTATAATCCCGGTTGGACCTGTGCAGCGCAAAGTGCCTCGGGCACCTTCACCACGACTACAGGCTACGGAACTTTCATTAACGAGACAGAAAAAAATGATTTACTCCAGATATACCCAACTATTTTAGAGAATGACCAACGAAAAATCTTTGTTCAACTCGATGCAGAGGACATGAGAAACATCACGATTTACGATGCTGCTGGTCGTCAAGTCCAACTCATTGAACAATACAGAACTCGAGGAGACCGGTTAGAAACCGAAATTCTTCCACTTCCGGCCGGACTTTACCATATTCGGGTCAATGGGGAATCAGGTAACAACTACATGTCCAAAATGATAGTTCGATAGCGCATGAACCTCTTCGGAAATTGAATAGAAACAGGCGGAATACCCACCTCAATTAAACCTATTCTCTTTCTATCAATGATTCGACATCAATCGGTGACACAGGGACCCGATGTTACAAGCCATCTAGAAAGCTAAAAACTGATCGATTTGAATCTGGATCTGTTTCATGTAGTCTGGGTTCCCTAAGCCGCCGTCTGTAACATACTGGCCAATCTGGATGAATCTTGGTCGAAAAGCCAAGGTGTGTACACCCGCATAGTTCAGCACGTCAGCAAAATGACTCATGGCCAAGGCGGAGCCCTGCGTGCCATCAGAAAGCCCCAACATACAGGCTTTCTTTCCACGCAAACTACCCGGATATTCAAGCGCGTCAATCCATACTTTTAAAATCCCAGGAAATGACCCATTGTATTCGGGTATGATAAAAATAAATTTCTGGGCAGCGTGGACCCTTTGCTGAATGGCATCCCAGGACTCATTTGGAATTCGCGGTTTTCGATAGAGGGTTGTGTCCAATATGGAAGTAGGAACCTGGTCAAGCGCCATCAAATCTGCGTCAACCCTAAATTCTTTGAGCGAGCGTTGGTAGTATTCGGCCACCCACCGAGAACGAGAAGGCACCCTGCTGGTGGATGCCACAATCATGTATTCCACTTAGCCTGCTGCCCGTAATTTACTAAAACCTGAAGCCGAAAATTGATCACGGGCGTACGATAGCGTCACCACAAATTCCGAAGGCTTCGGATTTGTCGTAGGTAGTGAAAACATCGCGTCCAAAAGGATGGCTTCCAAAATCGACCGAAGTCCGCGGGCGCCTAATTTCAACTCCATGGCTTGATCCACCACAAAATCGAGCACCTCTTCGGGCACCACCAAACGAATGTCCTCAAGTGAGAACAAATGCTCATACTGCCTTAGCAAAGCGTTTTTTGGTTGCGTTAGGATGATCTTAAGTGATTCCTTGTCGAGCGGATTGAGGTAAGTCACGACAGGAAGTCGTCCCAAAAGCTCTGGAATTAACCCATACGACTTCAGGTCGACAGGTTGAACGCACTGCAGCAAATGTGCGGCTTCCGAAACCTTTGAACCTCCGTGGCGCAGATAACCTATAGCGCTTACACGTACCCGGCGCGCGATAATCTTCTCTAATCCATCGAATGCGCCGCCACAAATAAACAATATATGGCGGGTGTCGACTTGTACAAACTTTTGTTCGGGATGTTTTCGGCCGCCTTGGGGTGGAACATTCACCACAGTACCTTCCAACATTTTTAAAAGCGCTTGCTGAACACCTTCTCCGGATACATCACGTGTGACGGAGGGATTATCAGCTTTTCGGGCTATTTTGTCGATTTCATCGAGGTACACAATTCCCCGCTGCGCTGCTTCCACATCATAATCAGCCGCCTGAAGCAAGCGCGTTAAAATACTCTCCACATCTTCACCCACATATCCCGCTTCTGTGAAAACAGTCGCATCAGCAATACAGAAAGGCACATTCAATAGCCGTGCAATGGAACGAGCCAGAAGCGTTTTACCCGTTCCGGTCTCCCCCACAAGCATAACATTCGACTTCTCGATTTCAATGTCTGATTGTTGGCTTTGGTTGATCCGCTTATAGTGGTTGTAGACTGCCACGGCCAAATGCCGTTTGGCTTCGTCCTGACCGATGACATAAGTATCCAAATGCTCCTTGATGAGGGTTGGACGAAGGTTGGCGAAATGCCGGTGACTGCTCTTACCCGATTTGCCCACATGCCGTTCCTCTTGCGCGCGAACTATTTCGCCGGCCTGTACCACGCATTGGTCGCAAATGTGGGCCTCCATTCCAGCCACCAAAACCTTGGCCTGTTCCTTCTCCTTGCCGCAAAATGAGCAATGAATCTTGGTCCTGGGCATCAGCCTATGGTTTTCGGGTTGCGCACGAGCACTTCATCAATCATTCCGTATGTACGCGCCTCCTCTGCGCTCATCCAATAATCGCGGTCACTATCCTTGGTGATTTTCTCAAAACTTTGTCCACTATGGTTGGCCAGAATATGATAAAGCTCATCACGGACCTTAATGGTCTCCCGCAAGGCTATTTCCATTTCTGTAACCTGACCTTCTGTACCACTCATGGGCTGGTGGATCATAACACGGGCATGCTTGAGGGCTGTACGCTTACCAGAAGCACCTGCACAAAGCAGTACAGCAGCCATAGAGGCGGCCATACCCGTGCAAATAGTGGCGACATCAGCATGTATGTATTGCATTGTATCGTAAATGCCGAGGCCCGCATACACAGAACCACCCGGACTATTCACATAAATCTGGATGTCGCGACTGCTGTCCGATGAATCCAAAAAGAGCAACTGTGCCTGAATGATGTTGGCCACCTCACTGTTGATGCCAACACCCATAAAAATGATGCGATCCATCATGAGACGCGAGAACACATCCATGCTGGCCACATTCATCGGGCGCTCCTCAATGATGTAGGGGGTGAGTGCATCTACTTGGTGACGCACTACGGCGTGGGTCGTATTGCCACTCAAACCCAGATGTCCGGTAGCAAACCGATGAAAATCGCGGGAAATTTTACTCATAACAGAAGTAATAACGGCTATTGTTGGTTAAAAGTTTGGATCATGTTGCGATATTCTTCGTGGGTCACCTCAACCTCGTTGATGCTGATTTTGTTTCGAAGTAAATACCCCAACTTATTACGGCGTGCGACGTCCTCCATCCTAAAACGATTGTCTTTGTTCTCCAGGTATTTGTCGGCATACCCCATCAGCATATTCATGTCTTGCCTCATGCCTGATTTCGAAAAATAATCCGCCAGAAACTGGGCAGTTGACATTTTCACATCATCATCTGTAATGTCCCATCCGGCCTCCTCCAAGGCCACCTTCATTTTCATATCAGCGCTGAACCACTTCAAAAACGACTGAAACGACTCCTCTTGATTGGTGGATTGGGATTCTGATGTGGTTTGATAGAGCTTACTGAGGTAAGACTTGGGCAAATCAAAGTCAAATTCCTCCAAGAAATCTTTCGTTAAACGAGCGCGAAGGTAATCCTCAGCACTTTCCACAAAATGCTGCGCCAGCATGTCCCTGATTCGATCTTCTAGCTCAGATTGATCAGCAGGTGGGTTTCCTTCAAACGCTTTGGCGTACAAATCAGGGCCCAATTCGGCCAGACCATCCCTAATCACATACCGAACCTCAAGCCGAAGCTCTTCCCCTGATGCCGGTATTTTTTCGGCTTCTACCCGCATCAATGCAGGCCATTCGGCATGGGGTGCAGCCATCAATCTACCTAAACTAGTGAGGGTAGTATAGCCTTCTCCTATTCCTGTTAACTCTGCGCGAAGAGACTCGTCTGGAATGCCATCGATGTCCACGGAAAAAGTTGTGAACGGGGGGATGGTATCCTGCGATTCATCACTGCTCATTCGAGACAAACGAATCATGAGACGGTCACCCGCTTCGGATGAGGGAGGGAAAGGATTCTCAAAAAAGCGCCGCCTTAAATCGGTGATTTGCTCTGCTACTTGTTCGTCGGAGGGCGCTACCTTATGAAGATCGTAAACCTCTGACTTTAGCGCAGTTGAAAACTCGGGCTTTAGACCCAACGAAAATATGTATTCAAAGTCGGGCATCACCGACACGCCGTCGTGTTCACCGAGTTCGGGCAATGTTTCTTGGACAGGCCGGGCAATCAGGTTCCAGCCCTGTTCCTGAATGTACTGTTCTAGCCGGTTGGTCGCTAATTCGCTGAGTGTATCGCGGAGCACAAACCGACCAACAGAACGCTTAATTAACCCGAGTGGCGCCATTCCCTTTCGAAAACCCGGAAATGCCGCATCCCGTCGATAAACGGCTAATCCTTTGTTGAATGGCTCGATATAATCTTCTTGGGAAACTTGAAGATAAACCCTAAGGTCGAGCGCCGTTTCTAGTTCGTGTCTAATATTCATAAAGCTGTGCGAAAGGGTGCTGACTGGCGCAAAGCCCTGAGGTCAACCCCAAGGGATACACCACAACAGGCAACATCCGGTGTCTGATAAAACAAATAAGTGCGGATGGAGGGACTCGAACCCACACGCCTTGCGGCACCAGATCCTAAGTCTGGCACGTCTACCAATTTCGCCACATCCGCAAAATTTTTCTATTTCCCGATAGAGCCATCCGCGCCTCGGTAAATCCAGGTGTCATAGAGAAACAAGGATTTTCAAAACAGGGATGCAAAGATAATCAAATACACGGTCAAAAAGTAAAAATCCGTAGTTTTACAAAATAAGCTTTTCAACACGCAACCAGCTCATCAAACCTCCTAACGAACCAAACACCCGATCCAATCCGTGGAAATCTCAAGCGAATCTATTGTTGAACGAATCGACCCACCCAAAAACGATGCCGAAATAGAACGTCAAGAAATCCTGCGCAGATACAGACGTTTGCTGCGGGCCATGCGCCCGTTTTTGAAAAAAGGGGACAAGAAACTGATCCGTGCCGCCTTTGAAATGGCATTGGAAGCCCATGCCCAAACGCGACGCAAATCAGGCGAACCATACATCTATCATCCGCTTGAGGTGGCCCGAATTGCTGTTGAAGAAATTGGGTTGGGCACCACTTCTGCCATCTGCGCCCTGCTCCACGACGTAGTAGAGGACACTGATACAGGGCTCAACGACATCGAAAGCGAATTTGGGAACGTCGTGGCGCGGATCATCGACGGACTAACCAAAATATCTGGACTGTACAACCGCCATACAAATCCATCTGAACAGGCGGAGAATTATCGGAAAATGCTCCTGACCTTGGCCGATGATGTGCGGGTAATCTTGATTAAACTGGCCGACCGCCTCCACAATATGCGGACACTCGAGAGCATGAGTAAGGAGAAACAGCTCAAAATCGCCTCTGAAACCACGTTTTTATTTGCCCCACTCGCCCACAGACTGGGATTGTACGCGATTAAATCGGAACTCGAAGACCTCTCCTTAAAATACACCCATACAGAAATATACCGCGATATTGCCCGGAAACTGCATGAAACGAAAGCACGAAGGGATCGTTTTATCAGAGAGTTTATCGAGCCTGTTCGGGTGGCTATGAATGGAACAGGCCTTCAATTTGAGATCAAAGGAAGACCCAAATCGATTGTGAGCATCTGGAATAAGATGCAAAAACAAGGCATCACATTTGAACAAGTATATGACCTGTTTGCCATCCGTATCATTATGGAAAGCAGGCCAGAGTTTGAGAAAGCCGATTGCTGGAGGGCTTATTCCGTGGTCACAGACCTGTATCAACCAAATCCCAATCGGTTGCGCGACTGGATATCAACCCCCAAAGCCAATGGGTATGAATCATTACACACCACCGTTATGGGTCCAGGCGGACGCTGGGTAGAGGTCCAAATACGGACCCGTCGCATGAATGAGATCGCCGAAAAAGGCTTGGCAGCACACTGGAAATACAAAGATGGTCAGGGCGATAACGCGTTCGATGACTGGCTCCGCCGCATCCGCGATGTACTTGAAAATCCTGAACCCAATGCACTGGAATTCATCGACGAATTCAAATTGCAGCTTTATGCCAAGGACGTGTTCGCATTCACGCCCAAAGGCGACCTCATTAAATTACCCGGGGGTGCTACGGCCCTAGACTTTGCCTTTGAAATCCATACCGACATCGGCATGAAGTGCATCGGGGCCAAAGCCAACCACAAAATTGTGCCTTTGAGTTATCCTTTGCAAAACGGTGATCAGGTTGAAATTCTGACTTCTGGCATTCAGAAACCACGGGCTGACTGGCTGGGGTTTGTGACGACTGCCAAAGCCCGAAACAAAATCAGATATGCCCTGCGTGAACACAAACGAGAATTGGCGCAAGAAGGCAAAGAACAACTTGAGCGGAAATTGCGGCAATGGAAAATGAATATCAACGATGAGCTTTTGCAAAAACTGGCCAGTAACTTCAAAACCAGTTCACTGCTCGATTTTTATCAGCTCATTGCCACCCAGCGCATCAGCATCAATGACATCCAGACTTATTTAGCGGGTGAAAAATCACAGCCCAAAAAAACCAAGACACCACGCCTCAACGAAGATAATTTTGAGAAAATGGTGCATACGGGCAACACATCGACTGATGACATGCTGGTGATCGATGGCGGCATTCAGAAAATCGACTACCAACTCGCCCAGTGTTGCCATCCAATTTCGGGAGATGAAATTTTTGGCTTCGTGACCATTGGTGAAGGCATAAAAATTCATCGGGTTAATTGCCCCAACGCCGTGAATCTCATGTCGAAATACAGCTACAGGGTTGTTAAGGCCAAATGGACACTGGCTTCTGAGGTCAGTTTCCTTGCCGGTATAAAAATCACAGGTATCGATGATATGGGCATTATTAGAAATTTAAGTGATGTTATTTCTGGTGATTTAAAGGTAAATATGCGCTCTATCAGCGTGGTCTCCAACGATGGCATCTTCGAGGGCACCATCATGGTGTATGTCAACGATACCCGACAGCTCGACACCCTTATCAAGAAGCTCAAATCGGTAAAGGGCATTCAAACGATAGACCGTATCGAATCATCTGGAGTGGATTAGGGTTTAATTCTTGAATGCCACCCAACATGATGCAATTCGATTATTTTTGCCGCCTTGGATTTATCTTCTTTTAAGATGCTTAGGATCACCAATCACATTCAACCCATCTCAAACCAATGACTTGCCATGCCGCGCCTTTCTTTTCATACCCACTTCTATTAATGGTTGAGCTATGAAAGTGGATGTGATTCTCGGATTGCAGTGGGGTGATGAAGGCAAAGGCAAGTTGGTGGATGTGGTTTGCCCCACATACCCCATCATCGCTCGTTTCCAAGGTGGACCAAACGCCGGGCATTCACTCGTCATTCACGGAAAAAAAATGGTGCTCAACACCATTCCTTCAGGAATTTTTCGGGAAGGCAGTACGAATGTGGCTGGAAGTGGCATGGTATTGAATCCGGTCGGACTCCTGCGCGAGATCAAAATGCTTGAGGCCAATGGCATACCCGTAAAAGATCGCCTGATTCTTTCCCGCCGTGCTCACCTTATTCTGCCTACCCACCCCTTGCTCGACGCCGCCATGGAACAAGCCAAGGGCGATGAGAAAATCGGCAGTACATTAAAGGGAATTGGTCCGGCTTATTCTGACAAAACGGCCAGACAAGGGATTCGATTGGGGGACCTCGACAACGGACGATTTGACGTCATGTTCCGGGAGCAAATTGCCCGCCATACCGATGAACTCAATCGCTATGGCCAAGACTTATCGCAGCTCAACGCCTTGTGCGATGAATGGAAACAATGCCTGGATGAGATCGAAACATACCAACGATCCGACACTGAATTTTTTCTCAACAAAGCCTTGGACCGCGGGGAAGCCGTATTGGCGGAAGGTGCCCAGGGCACCCTACTCGATCTGGAGTTCGGCTCATATCCTTTTGTTACCTCATCACATACTACGGTTGCTGGGGTATGCTCCGGTTTGGGGGTGGCACCGCAGCGCATCGGAAAAGTATTGGGCATTTTCAAAGCCTATTGTACACGGGTAGGCAGTGGCCCATTTCCTACCGAACTCAACAACGAAACAGGTGAATTTTTACGGCAAACAGGTCATGAATTTGGAGCCACCACTGGGCGTCCTCGACGCTGTGGGTGGATCGATTTGCCGGCCCTTCGCTACGCCATCATGCTTAACGGGGTCACAGACCTTATTATGACTAAAGCTGATGTGTTGAGTGGACTTTCAGAAATCGGGGTATGCACGCATTACCGCACTTCGGGTGGACAAACACCCTACTTCCCTTCAGATTTAGATGGCGTGAAGCCTATATTTAAAATGATACCGGGTTGGAATGAACCCATAACGGGATCCACTTCTGAAGATGCCCTTCCGGCCCAACTCCTACGCTATATCGATTTGCTTGAAGACGAGTTGGAACGTCCCATACGGATCGTGTCGGTTGGTCCCGATCGCCGCCAGACCATCCATCGGGGATAATGAGCCAGAAACAACCCCAGATCCTCAAAGCACATGCCGCTGAGGATGATTTTTACCACTTACTGAACGCGTTTTCATCATTCAAACACATCGTTGCACTGTGGTCTCATTCGCCTCAATCGCAACAAGAATCGCACTCATTTCCCCTTCATTATTTCGAACATGATGGATGGATCGCCGCTTCGAACAACCCACCTATATCTGTAGGGGGTACCAATAGACTGTCTGACTTAAAGGAAGTCATCAGTAGCCATAAGAATCACTTATTTGGTTTCTTTTCATATGACCTCAAAAATGAATTAGAGAAACTTATTTCCACTGGTGAGGACCCGTTTGGGTTTCCTGTATTTTGGTTTTTTGAACCAGAAATCCTGTTGCGCTTTCAAAATGGTCGAATAGAATGCCTCAACGGCAGCACCGAAGTAATTGGGTTGTGCATGGACATCTTAAGCGACTCAGACCATACAATAGCCCTGAAATCGATAAGTGATTCAACACCGGAAAAGACCTTTGAATTTATTCCAGTTG
>CAIVQI010000001.1 GCA_903908015.1 uncultured Bacteroidota bacterium | reverse complement strand
TGGCTGGTCCCGGTGTGAATGTAAACAACCTCGGTAACAGTTTGTTGCGCAATGTGTATCGTGAGGTGTTGTGGACGTCAATACCGCTCCTTTCGCCTGGAAAACGTTTGCTCGATAATGAGGTCAAGTTCAGCATACGGGTAAATAATTCCTACGGCAAGTTTTTGGCGCCCAATGTTCAGGCCATCAATGCGGGTAACCCGCGTTATGAATTTGACCTAACGGATTTGGCCCCCATTAAGAATGACTTGCCTACAGCCCAAAAAGCGCTTGATCTTATTCGGGTTGTGCCAAATCCATATTATGGTGCCTCGCGGTATGAAACGAGCCAGATCGATAATCGAGTTCGGATCACCAACCTGCCGATTCAGTGTGTGATTAAAATTTACACGCTCAATGGGACCTTGATTCGTACCCTGAGGAAAGATGATGCCAGTACGTTTGTTGACTGGGATTTGTTGAACCAGGAGCGAATTCCAATCGCCAGTGGCATGTATTTGCTTCATGTGAACGCGCCGGGTATTGGTGAAAAAGTGGTGAAGTGGTTTGGTGTTACCCGCCCTATCGACTTAGATACATTCTAAAAGACCGTCTATTTATGAAACTGATGAATATTTCAAGATTTTTCTTGTTTTTCGGTATGGGTTCTATGATCTGCTCACCTTTATGGGCAGGTAATCCCGACCGCAGGGGTCAAGCCGGTGCCACAGAGCTGTTGATTATGCCATGGGCCAGAAGTTCGGGTTGGGTGGGTGTTAATTCGTCCTGCATTAGGGGAATTGAAGCAGAGCGCATGAATATTGCGGGTTTGGCATTCACCCAAAAGACTGAATTAAATTTTGCCAGAACAACTTGGTTAAGTGGAAGTGACGTTTTTGTTAATGGTTTCGGCCTTGCTCAACGCATCAATGAATCAAGTGTTCTTGGGGTTTCTGTGATGTCCCTTGATGTGGGTGCAGTAGACATCACAACAGTTGAAAACCCGGATGGTGGCCTAGGCACTTTTAAGCCTTCATTTTCAAATATAGGGTTGTCTTATGCCAAGTCATTTTCTGATCGCATTCATGGGGGCGTCACCTTGCGTATAATTTCACAAAGCATATCCGATGTTTCGGCTCAAGGCGTGGCGTTTGATGCCGGAATACAGTACGTGTCTGGTAGAAAGGAAGAGATGAAATTTGGTATCGCCCTCCGTAATGTTGGAACGCCTATGGTGTTTGGTGGTGATGGTTTATCAGCTCGCGGCACCATGCAGGGCAGTACGGTTCCCCTAACCTTAAGCCAGCGTTCCCAAGGCTTTGAATTGCCATCGCTCATGAATATTGGTGCTTCTTATGACATCTATTTAACAGACGACGATAATTATCGACTTACACTTGCTGGAAATTTCACCTCGAATTCGTTTACCAATGATCAGTATGGTTTTGGAGCCGAATTAAGTTTTAAGAATATTATTGCCGTACGTACTGGCTATCAGGTAGAAGATGATCTATCTGATGAGGCCTTGATTCAAAACGTGTATACCGGGATGAATTATGGCATTTCTATTGATGCGCCAAGCGGGAAAAGTCGTTTTGGATTTGACTATGCCTATCGCGCAAGCAACCCTTTTAGTGGTACGCACGTCATAGGAGTACGCTACGGTTTGTAAGAATATTTTATTAACTTTACCTTTGAACGCCCCAATACGGGGCGTTCCTTTGTTTAATGGTTATAGTTTATGAGCGGAACATCATATTTCACACAAGCAGGCCTTGATCAATTAAAGCAGGAGTTAACTGATTTAAAAACGCGTGGAAGGGCTGAAATGGCCAAGGCCATTCAAGAAGCCCGGGATAAAGGTGACCTATCAGAGAATGCGGAGTACGATGCCGCCAAGGATGCGCAAGGCCTCTTGGAAATGCGTATTGCAAAGCTCGAAAATGTACTGGTGAGTGCTCGGGTGTTGGACGAGAGTGCCATTGATTTGTCACGTGTACAAGTGTTGACCAAAGTGAAAATCCGGAACGTTGCCAACAATGCCGAAATGACCTACAACATTGTATCAGAAAAGGAGGCGGATTTAAAGGCAGGAAAGATATCAAGTACTTCACCCATCGGGAAGGGACTTGTTGGCAAGGCCAAAGGAGAGATTGCAGAAATTCAGGTGCCTTCTGGGGTGATGAAATTTGAGATTTTGGATATCAGTATTTAGTTTTTATGCCCACTTTGTTTTCGCGTATCATTAAAGGAGAGATTCCTTGTCATTTTATTGCAGAAAATGATCGGTTTTTTGCTTTTCTCGATATTCAACCACTCACGACGGGTCATGTGCTTGTTGTTCCCAAAATCGAAGCAGATTATGTTTTCGATTTAGATGAAGGCACCTATTTGGGTTTATTTGAATTTGCTCGGAAGGTGGCACCTGCTATAGAAAGGGCTGTTCCTTGTAAGCGTATTGGCTTAGCTATTGTAGGATTAGAGGTTCCCCATGTGCACGTACATTTAATCCCGATGAATCAAGGTAGCGATATGGATTTTGGTAAAAGAAAACTCAATCCGTCATCCGACGAACTAGCCCAGACGGCTCAGCTCATTAGAGCGCAATGGCTCGGGTCAACTGTTGCTTGACCGCTCGGGTCAACTGTTGCCTAGCCGCCCGCTACCCGATGGGGATTGCTTTTCAAAAAGGAAGACCAGTTGGATGGTCCGGTTCGTGGTGTGACGCCTTTACGCAGTCCGAAAGCGTGACAAAGGGAAACAGCCACTGCGTCGGTGGCGTCCAATGATAACTGGCTACTGATCGCATTCTTGAGTAAAATGGGCAACATCGCAGCGACCTGTTCTTTACCGGCGTTACCGTTGCCAGTAATGGCCTGCTTCACTCTGCGTGGGGCGTATTCAAAGACAGGTATATCCAATTGAAGTGCAGCTGCAATCACCACTCCCTGAGCCCTTCCGAGTTTTAAAGTACTTTGAATGTTTTTGCCATAAAATGGTGCTTCAATGGCCATCGCTTCAGGTTGATGCAGCCGCATAAAGGACATGGCAGACTGAAGAATATGTTTCAATCGGTCGGCAGAATCATCCTCCACGCTTTTCCATATACCCGCATCCAGGAGCTCATGATCAGCACCAAAGCACCGAATCAGTCCGTAGCCCGTAACGCGCGACCCAGGATCGATGCCCAAAATCAGGGTATCCACTGAAATGAGTCTTTACCGTAAAAATGAAAGTACATCCACAAATATAGAGCGAATGCAAGGCCACATCCCCTAAATTGCAAGCGAATCGATTCATTGATTTTGCAATTCAGATAGAAAAGACCTCAAGAGCCCCAATGGCTATGATAAATCACTTTTGGTACATACCACATGGTGTCAAAGGATAGTCGACCATGTTTGTGAACAGAAGATTCTCGGGATTCATCAGTCGCCTGCCTGTCGCCGCGCGATGGAGCCTGTACATTTTATTTGGCTTGGGAGCATTATCGGTATTGGCTCCATGGATCTCACCCGATTCAACCCCCGATGCCAACCAACAAGATGTTCGTATCCGAACACTTCCACCGGGTCGAGGGGTTGATTTTCTCATAGAAGCCCGTTCGACGAGAGATTCTAATCAGAGCCAAAGTCGACTTCCTCTGGGTTGGTATGAGTCCAAACCGTGGGGTTATCGCTATGTGGTGTGGGACCAGCCCTACGACACCATCAGTGTCGTTTCGTCGGCTGGTCAACAGATGGAAGTGATACATCAAACGTTTTGGATCGGCACGGATTTAATGGGTCGCGATTTATTGAGCCGACTTTTACTGGGAATGAGGATTACATTAAAGATAGGCGTATTTGCCGTTTTGGTGAGTCTACTCGTTGGAATTGCTCTAGGGATGTTGGCTGGGTATTATGGTGGGAAGGTCGACCAGTTCCTGACCTGGCTCATGCAAGTAGTTTGGTCGGTTCCTTCGATCATGCTGGTGATTGCTTTTTCTCTCGCATTGGGTAGGGGCGCATGGCAGGTCTACCTCGCTGTAGGCCTTACCTTATGGGTTGATGTGGCACGACTCGTTAGGGGGGAGGCCAGACGGCTGCGAGAACAGGAATTTGTGCAGGCCGCCCAGGTGTTGGGTTATGGTTCGACGCGGATCATGATGCATCATCTTTTACCCAATATGCTCGGCCCCATACTCATTATGGCCGCAGCGCAGTTTGCCAGCGCCATATTGGTAGAATCTGGACTCAGTTTTCTTGGCCTTGGTATTCAGCCGCCTGCCCCGAGTTTAGGGATGATGATCCGCGAACATTATCCCTATATTCTGACACGTTCTGCCTGGCTGGCAATAGCCCCTGGGGTAGTCATTTCGTTGATGGTGTTGACGTGCAACCTACTCAGCACGGGAATGAGCGACCTGTTAGGAAGAGTCGAAAAAAAATCTTAAGTTGCCTTAATGAATGTCGATCCATTGGATATATCGAAAATAGGTGACTACACACCTACACGGGTCACAGCGCTTCGGCAGCAGGTTGATTTACTCAACCGACAACTGGAGCGAATGCTTGAGAATCGATTGGTGCAAGAACGGATGAAACAGGAATTGTCGCTGGCGTCGCAGGTGCAAGGCTTTCTCATCCCTGATCGGCTACCCAATACGTCTCGATTGTCCATGTCGGCCATTTACGTGCCCCACCATGACGTTGGGGGCGATTACTATGATGTTGTCGAGATGTCGCCCGGCAAATGGCTGTTTTGTGTGGCCGATGTGGCCGGTAAAGGTGTTTCGGCCGCCTTATTGATGGCACACTTGCAGGCCAGCATCAGGGCACTCGCTCGGGCATATACGGACCTAAGCAGTTTGGTGGTTAACGTCAATGAATTATTAGGATATGCTACCCGTTCAGAACGCTTCGTGACCTTGTTTATGGGTACGCTAGACGAGCAAATGGGCGACGTAGAGTATATTTGTGCCGGGCATATTCCTGCGATTCGGTTTAGACAAGGGCGTTACGAATACCTCGATCAGGGCACGACCCTTTTGGGGATGTTTCAGCCATTGCCGTTCCTGCAGTTAGGTAGATGCGTTTTGGCGCCTGATGATGTGTTGCTGGTTTGTACGGATGGGGTGGTGGAAGCTCAAGGTGATCGAAAAGAGCCCTTTGGGTTGGATCGACTCGTGGGGTGCATGGAAGAAACTACGGACTTAAGCCCAGATGTATTGAACAGCAGCCTACTCGATCGGTTGATTGCCCATCGGGGTGGCTGGAATTTCGCGGACGACCTAACGCTGCTCACCATCCGGTATACCGGTGGTGTTGGTTGAATTTTTTACGGGATGGTAGACTTCTAATCCGACCATCATCGCCATGAATCCCCAAAACAAGACCGTGGTTTTGTCGAAGTCGAGGTAATTGTTCAAGGCACCATGCGTGAGGTAGGTGACCATACCCAGTAAAGCCATCAGGCAGGTGTACCGAAGATATTCATCAGACTGCAACCGGAAGTATCGCATACCCCTTTGGATGCTAAAAGAGACAAGTAAAAGGAACAACGCCATTCCCGGAAGACCCATTTCCACCAGTGGATTAAAGTATTCGCTGTGAATACCACCGACATCGGCCTGGTTTGTACTGATGATGGTTTTCTCACCAGGCTTTTGAAATGGGGCATATTGGAACATATAGGTGCCAGGTCCCCAGCCCATTATGGGACGCTCTTGAAACATCCTAAACCCACTGGCCCAACGATTCAATCGTTCCAAATTAGAAGCATCAGTGCGCACGTTCGATATTGAGCGAAGATGCTTGCCAAGGTCATCATGTGAGTCTGTTTTATTGCGCATTAACTTCATTGTAATGTCGGTTTGAAACACAAAAAACAGGGCGACCAGCAAACCGGCCATGCCCACAAGCATACGAAACCGTAAGCCCAGGCCCAGAAAAATATAAAATACCAAAGCGGCGGCAGAGCCCAGCCAGGCAGCCCTGGTATAGCTGAGAATAAGCCCAATTAAGAAAACAACGAATAACATAAAAATCGGAAGCAGCAGTGAGCGTTTATTCAGGAATAGCTTTGATTGCATTATATAAATGGCCAGCACGGGAATGAAAAATGCAATCATTGCGCCGTAGATGCCGTGGTTGATGACGAAGGGCTCGCTTGCCCAATAGGAGGCCTGTTTGGTGAATCCAAAATTGCTGTGGCGAATAATACTCCATACGATGAGAAAACTGAGTGGAATGATGTACAGCCAGATAAATAGATGTGGTTTGCGGCGGTTTTTGAAGATGAGTAGGGGTAAAAAGTAAAACCCCACAACAAACCACAGATTCGAAAGCAGGAATTTGAACGATACCAAAGGAATGGAACTGTTGATCGAGCAGAGCAGCATCCATCCCAAATAGGCCAATAGAATGAGGGATACTGGATGGCGAAAGGCGGCAGAATCGTATCGTCCATCAATCATGAGTTTGAGGCCAAACCACAGCAGAAGTCCCATCAGAAGGGGTTCAGTGGGCAGGGAAATGGCAGCGCCGAGGGGTTTCACATCAACCAGGATGCTGAGAGGGGTGCAAAATACGATGCCCAAAACCACTCGGTCTGGGAATTGGAAAATGAGGTAACCGGCCCATAAGGCCAACGGAATCAGTACCACGAACCAAAGCTCAAAGGCCACAGCTGCAGCCAAAAGCCCGACAAAGCTGAGCGATAAAAACCAAAGTATAGGTCGGGCAAACATGCTTGATGGAGGTTCAATACGCCACTTGGCGCCATAACTTCCACTGTTCGGCCACCACAATCATCAGCAGACACAACAACAGGCTGGAGACAGTGGAAATCAATACAATAAGCGACCGGAGGGGGTAGGTCTTTTTCTCGGCTGGCGCAGCATCGTTTACGATAAACTTTACAGGGAGCACCTCATCCACATCCACTTTTGTTTGATCGCGTTTCTGGCGGAGCTTTACCAGCTCCTCATTTTCTTTTTCGAGTTGCTCCTTAAGGCTGTTGTGGGCACCGCCAAATTGACCTAATAGGTTCAATTGCTCCTGTAGGCGTTTTCCGCTGGCCTCGTATCCCCTCAATCGGGCCAGATTATTTAAAACAGCGGTGTCTGTGGCTGGCATCTTCATGTCTTTATACACCTCAGCTTTTGCCCGGGCATCGGAAACACCGGCCATGGCTTGCACAAATAAATCGGTCGTATGGTCGATTTGCATGTCATAATCAAAAATTCCAAGGCCCCGCAACAGATTGAGGGAATCATTGAGCGAACGAATGTAAGCCTCCTTCTTGTTGTATTGATTTTCTACAATTTCAAGGGCCTTGCGGGCCTGTCCGAGTTGAATGGAGTTTTTGGTTTCATCCAGTAGAGCGGCAATGTC